>JAFGAQ010000113.1 GCA_016933595.1 Opitutales bacterium
GTGGGGAGTCTCAGTCAACCTTGCCTATATCCTGGGCATCCGGTGGGGAATGGGAGCGCTGGGAGTATGGATCGCATTCACAGCAGACGAATCCCTAAGGGGTGCGCTCATGCTCTGGAGATGGGTATCCGGAGTCTGGAAATCCAAGTCGATTGTTGCAACGAACGTCGAGGAAACTCCCTGAAATATTGCGTCTTATCCCTCTCGAAGCATTGATTGAAAAGTATTCCGTGCGAAACGTTCTCAACGGAAAAGACTGAGATCAACGGTATCGGCTATCATCTGATGTCCTGTTTCGTTTGGATGCAGGTGATCGCCCGTATCCGCTTCCGCACGCAAGCGGGTTGGCATTTCCGGGTCACCCAATGCCTTGTCCAGATCGATCACCGCATCAAAGCGGCCACTCGTGCGAATCCAGCGATTCACGGATTGGCGCACCGCCTCATGAACCGGACTGTCGTAAAACGACCCGCCAAATGGGAGAATGGTCGCGCCAAAGACCTTGATCCCTTTGTCATGTGCCTGTTCAATCATCGCGGCATAGGCCTCTGTGAGCCGGCTCACGACCGCATCAGCATTTTCATCGCGGGCGCCTCCAATGTCATTGACTCCATGCAAAATGATCAACCATCGGACGCCCGCTTCGTTGAGAACGTCCCGTGCGAAACGATCAAGAGCAGCCGGACCAAGGCAAGGTTTAAGCACACAGTTTCCACCGATTCCTTTGTTCAGGACCGCCACATGCCCGAGATGACCATCTGCCCGCAAGCGCGCGGCCAGGCAATCCGGCCAACGGTTCTGGCGATTGGTGCCGGACCCACGTCCATCCGTGATCGAGTCCCCAAGGGTCACCACAGCGGAGGCGTCCGGCCGGTTTGCAACATCCATTCCGGAAATCACATACCAATGATCGGTGCGGATCGATTCCGCCATTTCAGGGGCTTCAACGGCATTTCCCGATACGATATAGGAGGTGGTCCGCGAACCGGGATGACCGGTCAAATCCGATGGCACCTCCCCGAAGCATAGCGTAATGGCAAGCTCGGTTCCAGGCTTCAGATCATAAGCAAACGGGTCCGAAGTGACAAATGACCCGATGCCGATCCGGATCGACTCCTCTCCCCCGAAGGTCAGCTTGCAATTGGTGCCGGCATCAATCGCGTCCACCCCATCGGACCGCGCAATGCGGACCGCCGACACCTGCAACGGGGCATTTCCATATTCATTGGAAAGGTGCAAACGCAACAAGTCGCCGCCAACCGACACCTTCACCACTTGCCTCAGTGTATTGAAGGAAAGACCGGGCTCGGGGGGCATGTTATGTGGCTCAACAAGCTGCAAAGCAGTGCTCCAGGTTCCGACCCAGGAATCGGCTCCCCCCGGGGCGCATTCCGCAGCGCAATGGCCTTCCACGAATACTCCCACAGCCAACAATGCGGCCACTGTAGCAACGATTCTATTGTGCATACAAAGCATATCTCCCAGGGGTTAATTCATCCGATCAAGGGCTGAGTCTCTCTGAGAAATACAAACCCCGAACGCCGATAAAAGTATGGGAGCCGCTGCAATCGGTCAAATGCTAATCCAGACAGGGGTAACCGAATTGTAAATGTGAGCGCAATAGATGGGGTTTGCGATACCCGACCGCCATCCGATGCATTGCGGCTTATCGCCCAAATGGTTAATTATCACCACCTTGCGTCCGATCATCGACATCACAGCATAAGCCGCGGATTCATCGTCGCGCATCGGTGCTTGATTCCACCCCACCCAATGCAGTATGATCCGGCTTTCGAATTCCTCCTATGAAACCATTCCGTCTTCTTTCAGTTCTTATCATCTTGCTTTTGGTGATTGGTTGGCTCACTTACGCCCAATTCGGAAACCTGGTTCGGAAAGGAATCGAGACCGGCGGACCCCTTGTGTTGGGAGTCCCGGTCAAAGTGGATGCCATCCACATGAGTCCATTGGGTGGAAAGGCCGACATCGACAACATGGTCATCGGCAATCCGGAAGGGTTCAAAACACCCCATGCCTTCAGCCTTTCGAGTTTCAAGCTCGATCTCGAACCCAAAACCTTGTTTGGCGACACCATACACATCCGGAGCCTTATTATCTCCGGCGCTGACATCATCTGCGAGGGACTGGCTGCTGACAACCATCGCGCCATCATGGAGAAGCTCAAAGGCAAGTCAGAACCCAAAGACGAATCGGACAAGAAACCCAAAACCGACAACAAGCAAAAGCGGTTTATCATCGATTCCTTCTCCTTTTCGGATGCAAAAATGACCGTGATCATCGATGAAACGGAAGTGACCCGGATTGAGTTTCCCACCATCTCGCTCAAGGAAATCGGAACCAAGGAATCAGGAGTGACAGCTGCGGAAGCCCTCTCACAGATTTATGCGGCGGTGATGTCTGAAACTTCCAAGACCATCACCATCAATACAAGCGACATCAAAAGCCTGCTTCAGAAGCGCCTCAAAGAATTTGGAATCAATGACGTGGACCAGCTGCTGAAAGAGCCCTCCAAAGCTCTCAGCGATCCTGAGACCGCCGAAAAACTGCTCGACCAACTGGGCTCAATGTTAAAAGCCGCACCGGACCGCGAATGATTTTGGATTGATTTCCTGATCCATTACCTGTGAAACGGATGCCATGTCGAGGGTACTTATTATTGGAGCAGGTGGTGTTGGCCGGGTTGTCACCCACAAGTGTGCACAGGTCCCGGAGGTATTTGACGCGATCTGCCTGGCAAGCCGCACCGTAAGCAAGTGCAAGGTGATTGCCTCTGAGATCAAGCGGCCGATTGAAGTGGCCGCTCTGGATGCGGACGATCCATCACAGACTGCCGCGCTGATCCGCAAATTCAAAGCGGACCTCGTAATCAATGTCGCCCTTCCCTACCAGGATCTCGCGATCATGGATGCCTGTCTCGAAACCGGGGTGGCATACGTCGACACCGCAAACTACGAACCGCGGGACGAAGCCAAATTCTGCTACAAGTGGCAGTGGGCATACCACGACCGTTTCAAAGAAAAGGGACTGCTCGCATTGCTCGGTTCCGGGTTTGACCCCGGAGTCACAAACGTCTTCACTGCCTGGCTTCATAAACACGAGTTCGACACCATTCACCAGCTCGACATCATTGACTGTAACGCCGGAGATCACGGTCACGCGTTTGCGACCAACTTCAACCCGGAAATCAATATCCGCGAAATCACTCAACGCGGAAAATTCTACGAGAACGGTGAGTGGATCGAAACAGAACCCCTCTCCGAGTCCCAGGTTTGGGATTTCCCGGAAGGAATCGGTCCCAAAAAAATCTACCTGCTCTATCACGAAGAGCTTGAATCCCTGGTCAAACACTTTCCTGGCATCCGCAAAGCCCGTTTCTGGATGACCTTCGGGGATTCCTACCTGACCCACCTCAAGGTGTTGCAAAACGTGGGTATGACCCGCATCGATCCCGTTCCCTACAAGGGAACCGATATTATTCCGATCGAATTCCTCAAGGCACTCCTGCCCGATCCCGCATCCCTCGGTGCAACCACCAAGGGGAAAACCTGCATCGGTTGCCTGGTGGAAGGAACCAAAGACGGCAAACCCAAGAAGGCCTTTCTTTACAACGTCTGCGATCACGAGGCATGCTATCGTGAAGTTAACGCACAGGCAATCTCCTACACGACCGGAGTTCCTGCCATGATCGGGGCAATGATGGTGGCTACCGGCACATGGAAGGGAGATGGAGTCTTCAACATGGAGCAGTTTGATCCCGATCCATTCATGGAAAAACTGAACATTCACGGACTTCCATGGAAGCTCACGATCTTGTAAGCATTGCGGAGCAGGCGCCCGATTCGGCATTTGTCATTCACCGGCAGTCCCTCATCGCCAATGCGACCCTGATCCGTCAGGTTGCCGAAGCATCGGGAAGCCGTATCCTACTCGGACTCAAGGGATTCGCCTGCCATTCTACGTTTCCGTGCCTCAAACCCTATGTCGGAGGGGTTTCCGCAAGCTCGCCCCATGAGGCCCGTCTTGCACGTGAGGAGATGGGGGGCGAGGTTCACGTCTACTCGCCAGCGTACTCGGCATCCGACATTCATAGCCTGCTGCCGCTGGTTGACCACATCGTCTTCAATTCGGTCAGCCAGAAACTGCGCTTCGCTCCGGAAGTCAAAGCATTCGGAAAGCCCATCAGCATCGGAGTGAGGATCAACCCGGAGCACTCCGAAGCCAAAACCCCACTCTACGATCCCTGTTCGCCCCGATCCCGGCTCGGCATCCGCAGAAAGGATTGGGACGATCAAGCGCTGGCCGATGTCGAAGGTTTGCACTTCCATTCCCTGTGCGCATCGACCTCCCATGCTCTCGAGCGCACCTTGGATGCGGTTGCCAGAGGCTTCGGGACCATTCTGAATCGCATGCATTGGTTTAATTTCGGAGGCGGCCATGCCATTACCCGGCCCGATTATGATCGGGACCACCTGGTATCCATCCTGCGGAATTGGCAGGACCGTTTTCCGAATGCCCGGGTTTACCTGGAGCCGAGCGAGGCGTTCGGCGTTCACACCGGAGTCTTAAAGGCTACGGTTCTGGACATCATTCCGGCTCCACGGGATGGTTATCCCATCGCCATGCTCAATGTATCCGCGACAGCGCACATGCCCGATACGCTTGAGATGCCCTACCGGCCGGATGTGCATGGGGCTGACCAACCCGGAGTGCTGCCATTCAACTACACGCTCGGTGGGCAAACCTGTCTCGCAGGTGACGTTATCGGAGACTATTCGTTTGCAAAGCGGCTTCAAGTGGGCGATCCCCTCCTTCTCATGGATATGACCCATTATACCATGGTCAAAACAACCTTTTTCAATGGAGTTCAGATGCCGGCAATCGCACTGTATGACTCGGAAACGCGCCAGGTGGATGTTGTGAGACGCTTCGGCTACGAAGATTACCGGAATAAACTCAGCTGATCCCGATTGCCACACCCGGGTCCCCCTTCATGCGTCGCCTGTTCATCGCACTATTCCCCCCCCGCGACATCGCGGAGGATCTCGCCGCCCTCCAAGCGATTGAGGATCGCCAGTATAACATGGTCCGGTGGAAACCCATGCACCACCTCCACGTTACCCTGAAATTCATCGGTGAGGTTCCAGAAGATACCGGCGAATCGATTCGCCAGAAACTCGCGGCTATCGAAGTCCGGCAGTTTATGGTTACATTCGGCGGTATGGGCGTATTCCCGGCGAAAGGAGCCCCCAACATCATTTGGGCCGGACTCTCCAAAACCCACCCCCACCTCTTTCAATTGCACAAAAAGATCGAGGACTCTCTTCTCCAGATTGGAATACCGGCGGATCTCAGGGCATACCATCCCCACCTCACCGTCGGACGTTGCCAGGGCGTCTCCGAAGAAATCGTCCAGCAGTATTTGAAACGCCACCGCGATTACATCGGTCCCACATGGAAAATCGATCGTTTTTTCCTGATGCACAGCCTTCCCAAAGCCAACGGGCACAGCTACGTTCCGCTCGACGAATACCCTCTGCTCCAAGCCTGAAAAAGATGGGAGCACGCTCATCCGGCAGCCCATTCAGTTTGCGGTAATTCATTATCATCACCAAGACATCCCATCCCAAAAGGAATCAGGATGGAATCATACAAAAACCATTGGGAGACAAATCACTTTATCTCAAATCTTGATTATTAATTCTTGACTATATTACTCAACTATTCATTGTATAGATCAATCCATGAAGATTTCAAAGAAGGGAGAATACGGACTACGCGCCATGATCAACCTGGCATTGGCCCATGAATTGGGGCATGATTGCGTATCAGCATCGGATCTTGCGACGGCCGACAACCTTCCCTTGAAATTCCTCGAGCAGATCTTTGTTGCTTTGAGACAAGCGGGCTATGTCGACACCATCCGGGGAAAAAGCGGCGGCTACAAACTCGGGAAAAGCGCGAATTCGATCACCATGGGTGAGTTGGTCCGCCTCCTCGATGGGCCGTTGGCCCCCATTCCTTGCGCCAGCAAAACTGCCTATGAACCGTGTTCGTGCCCGGATGAGGATCACTGCGGATTGCGCATGCTCATGATTGATGTACGCAACGCGATTTCCAACATTCTCGACCGCTACACATTGGCACAAGTCGTGGAGGTCACCTTGCGTAAAATCCGCCGTAACAAAGCCGAACACTTCTTCCTCCGGAAGGAAGCACCTGCTCCTGTCCGTGGCCCCAATCATGATCCGGCGGATCCAACTCAGGGATTTCTAGCAGAATGGGCCGCCTCGGATGACAATGCATAACCCTTCTACCCTTTCCATCCATGCAAACAATCACCCCGTCCTCAAACCGCACTGCGGAGTCAGTCGATTCCACCGTGCCACCGGAATGGTGCCACCTCGTTAAAAAATACGTGGACTCGATGACCTTCGGACAGGTCGTCATCCACGTGCACGAGGGCCGCGTTGCACAGGTGGAGAAGACGGAAAGGGTCCGTTTCCCAAGCCAGAAGAAGCCGTAAACATTTCTTATGGTCCACCGGCTCAACCGGAGACCTTCGATTCCCAGTATTCATCGATCCATCCACGCTGACCGGACAACCGGAGGCTGGTGAAACCTAGAAAAATCTTAGGACTCGCCAGACCATGCAGTATCCCATTCAACTCAAAGGAGCCAGGCGCGTGCTCGCATGCGCGGCTCTTTCCGCCACGCTCTTACTGCCAAATGCTCCGGCATCTGCAGAGAGCGATCCCGAAATCGAAGCACTCCGTGCCCAGATCATCGCACTCCAGAACCGTCTCGACCGTCTCGAGCAGGAAAGAAGGCAAGAGCCGAAACCTGTCCAGACTACAGCCCCGGCATCGACACAAGCATCCGCGGAGATCACAGTGGATCGGAGGGGTCTCGTCGCCGAATCGGCCGACAAAAAATTCAGCTTCCGTATCCGTCCACGGGCCCAGACCGACTTCCGCTGGTTTCCGGACGATGAAGACGGCAGCACAGAAATGACCCTTCGCCGGGTGCGTCCGCTTATTCACGGCAAAGCGGGACCGATGCTCTGGCGCATCATGCCTGAACTCGCGGGAACTATCAGAATTATGGATGCATGGGGCGACCTCTATTTCACCGACACGACCTTCCTGCGAATCGGGAAATTCAAGGGAGTCTCCGGTCTCGAAAGGCTACAATCGTTCAGCCAAACGCTCTTTATTGAGAGTGGACTTCAGAATGACCTCACCCCCATCCGCGACATCGGACTCGAAATGCAGGGCTCCGCTGCCGATACGACACTCGGGTGGACGCTGGGCATCTACAATGGCGCACTCGACGACACCGATTTGTCGAACAACAGCAACCTGAGCAAGGGGGACTTCGATTTCGGCGCCCGGCTCTTTTGGCAGCCCTTCAAAAATGAAAAAGGTCATGTCCTTGACGGACTCGGAGTTGGCATATCAACCGCAGCAGGCGAGGAAGATGTCACAATCGCAGACAGCGACAGGGATCGCCGCATCCGCTACCGCACACAAGGACAAGCCACCTTTTTCCGCTACAACGATGGCGTCCGCGCCTCGGGGCAACGGCTACGCGTCAACCCGCACCTCTACTATTATCATGGACCCTTCGGTCTGTTAACCGAGTGGGTTCACAATTCGCAGGAACTCGAACGCGGAACAAATGCCAAGACGGTGGAATCCTACGGCTGGACCTTCCAAACCAGCTATGTGCTGACCGGCGAAAACGCATCTTACTCTGGAGTTAGACCCGCCAGTCCGTTCAATCCATCGCAGGGAACCTGGGGCGCATTTGAACTCGGAGTCCGCGCAACCGGACTCAACGTCGGGGATTCGGCCTTTTCGGGAACTGCGGACACCCGGCTGGCCCGGAGCAATTCGACTCAAAAGGCCACGGCCTACACGCTCGGCATCAACTGGTATCTGACCGACAACCTCAAAGCAGTCCTCAACTATTCCATCACCGACTTCTCGGGTATGGGACTCTCCCGTTCATCCGAGGAAGTTCTGGCCAGCCGCTTCCAAATCGATTTCTGAAACACCCATTTACATCCAAATAACCATACCTCCCATGAAAAATTCCGTATCTCAATGGCCCCTGAACTTCCACGGGGCCGCCATCGCAGCCGCCCTCATTCTGGGCACCGCAATGCTCTTCGGCGGTTGCCAGAAAAAGGGTGAACCTGCTACACGCACCATGTTGAATGTGTCCTATGATCCGACCCGCGAACTCTACGCCGAATACAACCCATGGTTCATCGGGCAGTGGAAGGACAAAACCGGCGAAACCATCGACATACGACAATCCCATGGCGGGGCCGGCAAACAGGCGCGCGCCGTAATCGACGGACTTGAAGCGGATGTGGTCACGCTGGCCCTCGCTTATGACATCGATGAAATCGCGACCCGCACCCAAAAGTTTCCAACAGAATGGCAGAAGCGGCTCCCGAAAAACAGCTGCCCCTATACCTCCACCATCGTTTTCCTTGTGCGCAAGGGCAACCCCAAGAACATCCAGGATTGGGGCGATCTCGTGCGCGAAGGCGTCGAGGTGATCACACCCAACCCCAAGACATCCGGCGGCGCACGGTGGAACTACCTTGCCGCATGGGAATGGGCCAGGCAAACCTACGACGGCGATGAGGCAAAGGTCATGGACTATATCACCCGACTGTTCCGTAATGTTCCGGTGCTGGACTCGGGAGCACGCGGATCGACCACGACCTTTGTCCAACGTGGAATCGGGGATGTGTTTCTCTCTTGGGAAAACGAAGCATGGCTCGCGATCAATGAACTCGGTCCCGATCATTTCGAAATCGTCTATCCCTCGATCAGCATCATCGCGGAACCTCCGGTCACGGTAGTCGACGCCAACGCAAGCAAAGCGGGAAATCTGGACATCGCCACCGCCTATCTTGAGGGGCTGTATTCACCGTTCGCCCAAAAGATTGCGGCCAAGCATTACTATCGCCCGAACTTCCCGGAACACGCCGATCCGCAAGACTTGGCACGCTTCAAGCCAATGAAAATGGTGACCATCGACGAATCATTCGGCGGTTGGCACAAAGCACAGGAGCAACACTTCGCGGATGGCGGACTGTTCGACCAAATCTACATCCCGAATTAACCCTGATTCCAACCCGGATCCGGACGCCATCCTCTGCATCGTCCGGATCAGGGATTTCCCTGCCTTTTTCTACTCACCTCCACTCTCTCCCCCTCCGCCACTCGAACCAAAAGACGCATCGACTCCTTCAACCCCGCATCCCATGAGTTCATCCAGCGCTCCGACACCCGACACGGCCGATCCATCCGAAACTCCGGTCAAACGCAGCAAGCACCGGGGCTTGCCCGGATTCGGCCTAACCATGGGATACACCCTACTCTACCTTTCGATCATCATTCTCATCCCGCTTTCTTCTACCGTTCTCAAGACCCTCAACATCGGGATCGATGGTTTCTGGGAACTCATCACTCAGCCGCGGGTAATGGCCGCGCTCAAGCTTTCGTTCTCCACGTCACTTGTAGCCGCTCTTGTGAATGTGATCGGCGGCACCATCGTGGCGTGGATTCTGGTGCGCTATGAGTTTCCGGGCAAAAAGCTGGTTGACGCCATGATTGATCTTCCGTTTGCGCTTCCCACCGCTGTTGCCGGAATCTCCCTAACCGCCATCTACTCCAAAAACGGCTGGCTCGGAGCTCCGCTCGAAGCCATGGGTTTCAAGATCGCCTACGCCGCCCCGGGGATCGTGATCGCACTTGTTTTCATCGGTTTCCCTTTCGTCGTCCGGACGGTCCA
>JAFGAQ010000114.1 GCA_016933595.1 Opitutales bacterium
GAGGAATACCTCTATTCGGCGATGGAGGATTTTGTGATCGATATCCTCATCGATCAGGGTCCGAACGCACGCAGTATCCGCTTGAACCTGCCGCGTTTCACGCTCATTGGTGCCACAACCCGAATGGGTTTACTGACAGCTCCACTGCGCAACCGCTTTACCTTGCAGACCCGGCTGGATCACTATTCTCCGGAGGAGCTGCACAAGATCGTGGTCCGGTCCTGTTCGATTCTCGATATTGCGATCGAGCCTGAGGGAGCGCTTGAGGTGGCCCGCCGCGCTCGCGGGACGCCCCGTATAGCCAATAACCTGCTTCTGTTTATCCGGGACTACGCCCAGCAAAGGGCGAATGGGGTTATCACCCGCCAGACGGCGCATGATGCTTTGGAGTTGCTTGAAATCGACCGTCATGGGCTGGACGAGATGGACAAGCGGATCCTGCGCCTGATCGCCGATCACTACAGGGGTGGGCCGGTTGGCTTGGGCACCGTGGCTGTCGCGGTCGGAGAGGATGCCCAGACCATTGAGGATGTTCATGAGCCATACCTCATTCAGGAGGGCTTTTTGCAGCGCACGGCTCAGGGACGCGTGTTAGCGGCCAAGGCGTGGGAGGTCCTTGGGCTTGAGCCGGCGCGTTCCGGCGGGCAGCAGGGGAATCTCCCGCTGTGAGACCATTACAACCCATGAGAGGAGAACCCTGAGCGATTCTTCCCCATCCATGCATACCGCAATCATTGTTCCCGGCCGTTTGGCATCCACCCGCTTCCCTGGTAAGCTGCTCCATCCTGTCAATGGGATTCCCCTGATCGTTCAAACCGCGAGGCGCATCCGGGATCAGGTTCCGGAGTATCCCCTTTATTTTGCGGTGGATCATGTGGATTTGGTGCAGGTGTTGGAGGCAGACGGGTTTCCTGCGATCCTCACTTCCGGGGATCATGCGAGCGGAACCGACAGAATCGCAGAGGCAAACCGCATCGTGAAAGCGGATCCGGTGATCAATGTTCAGGCGGATGAACCGTTGGTGAGTCGGGCCCAGATCCTTCAGTTATCGGAGTTAATCCGTCGCGATGGCGTGTCGTTGGCGACCTTGGCTCATCCATTTGAGCGTCCGGAGGATTTCGCAAACCCCAACCAGGTTAAAGTGGTTTTGAATCTGGATGGCGAGGCCCTTTACTTTTCGCGGGCCCGGATCCCATTCAACCGTGATACCGGGGGCATCTTTTCTGCCGATTGGCATGGCACCAATCCATGCTATCGCCATCTCGGCTTATACGCTTATCGCAGTGCATTTTTGGAGGATTTCACCCGGATGCAGCCTGCACTGATCGAACGCCTGGAGCGTTTGGAACAGCTGCGGGCTCTGGAGAATGGGCATCGCATTGCGGTGGGAATCACGCACGAGCGAACCATTGGCGTGGATGTTCCAGACGATTTGCCCTTGCTCATTCAGGCGATGGCGCGGGCAACAACATAAACCCATAACGGACGGTGGATTCATGAAGGTGTTTTTGACGGGAGGAACCGGCTTTATCGGTTCCCATGTGGCAGTCGAGTTGCTTCGACGCAACCACAAGGTGCGTATTCTGGCACGCAATCCGGACAAGGTTCCTTCACTGGCTCGTTTGCCAGGTGTCGAGATGATACCCGGAACGATGGGCGATCCGGATGGGCTCCGGCGCGGATTGGAGGGCGTGGAGGCTTGTGTGCATGTCGCCTTGAACTATTCCGAATCCCGCGGTTCGGCCATTGTGTCGGACGATACGGTCCAGACGGTCGCACTTGCTCAGGCTGCGGTGGATGCCGGAGTGGGCCGTTTTGTTTACACCTCTTCCACTTCGGTTCACGATGAGCTTTACGATGGATCCAGCCGTGATCCGGATGACAGCCTGTTGGTCACACCGGCTCTGGCACCCCTGCCGGCCACGTTTTACGGAGCGACCAAGGCAGCCTGTGAACAGTATCTGCGCGCGTTTTCTTTCCAAACACCGATGCGGGTAAACATTATCCGGCCAGGCTACACCTTCGGAAACC
>JAFGAQ010000115.1 GCA_016933595.1 Opitutales bacterium
AATGAAACGGTGGAAGCGCTTGTCCGCGGGAAGCCCCAAACTCTCCACCAGCGCACGCTGGATCACGTCCGAGATCGCCTGCTGTTTACCCTGCAAGTGCTCACGCCTGCCAAAAACCTTTACCTGTGACATAATGCTGTTGTTCCGGGTTTCGCCCGCTTCATTGTCGAATCGTCCAACCGTTCGGGATTCTTGTCTGACCGCCGGTCACTCCCATTCAATGGTGGCCGGGGGCTTGTTGGTGATATCATAGGCCACCCGATTCACACCCGGCACACGGGTCGCAATCTCACCGGCCACCCGGGTGAGGAAGTCAATCGGGAGCGGCACCACTTTGGCAGTCATGAAATCGAGGGTCTGGACGGCACGCAGGCAAATCACATAGCCGTAGGTCCGGGCATCATTCGTGACACCGACGGACTGCACATTGGTCAACACCGCAAAAAACTGGTTAGCCTTGGCCGCCCAGCCTTCGGCATCCATCGCCTCACGGAATATCGCGTCCGCATCCCGCAGGATGTCGAGCTTCTCCTTGGTCAACTCCCCAAGGCAACGGACCGCCAGCCCAGGACCCGGAAAAGGTTGACGGTTGGTGATGACCGCCGGAATTCCGAGCGCCTCGCCCACCTGCCGGACTTCGTCTTTAAAGAGGTATTTGACAGGCTCCACAATGCCCTTGAAATCGATCCGCTCGGGAAGACCACCCACGTTGTGGTGCGCCTTGACCGCTTTTCCTCCTTCCCAGCCACTTTCAATGATGTCGGGATAGACCGTGCCCTGGACGAAATAGTCGAGTTCACCGAGTTTGCGGGCTTCCTCCTCAAACACGCGGATGAATTCCTCCCCGATGATCTTGCGCTTCTGCTCAGGGTCGACAACCCCCTTCAGTTTTTCCAGAAAACGGCCTTCCGCATCCACCGAGATCAGGTTGATCCCGAACCCGTCACGGAACACCTCCGCGATCTGCCTCGGTTCGTCCTTGCGCATGCAGCCATGGTCCACGAACACGCAAGTCAACTGCTTGCCAACCGCCCGGTGCAGCAAAGCCGCACACACCGAAGAATCCACGCCGCCCGACATCGCGAGCAAGACCTTCTTATCACCGATCTGCGCCCGCAGATCCTCAACGGTCTCCGCGATAAAGGCCTCGGTCGTCCAATCCTGCTTGAGCCCACATTTCCCGACCAAAAACGCCTTAAGCGTGGCGCTGTCGCAATCCGCATCCTTCAAATCAAGCACAGGCAATCCCAATGCAGCGGTAGCAGTCGGCACATCCCGACCCAAGGTGCGCTCTCCGCAAGCCGTCCCGCGCTGGTAAACCAAGGCCTTCGGTTGCAGAGCTTGAATTCTCTCAACACCGGCAGTGTAGGGCAGCACTTCACAATAGACATTGAGCTGCCGGATGGCCTTCGCCGCCATCTGCGCATTGATCGCACCAAAATCCAGCACTACCACACCACCTGGTTTTCTCGCCATAACCTGCTCTCCAAATCTGTGATTGAATCCGATTCCAGACACAACCCTCGCATCCAGAATACGGCTCCCTCCCACACGAATCCAGTTCCGGCGAAAGAGGCCATGCTTTGCTCTCCTAGGGAACAGCCATCCATGAGTCAAGCGCCTGATCCGTCCCGCTTGTGACGGAAACAGTCCCGCTCACGGCATTTCTGCGGATAGATGAAGCCTGAAGTGTTGAGCTGGGCCCATGAATGCTTTCAGCGACACCTCATCGCGGCGCCCTGCCGCACTCACTACGGGAGCGGACAGGTTCCATTCCTTCGATGCCTTGCGGGGATTTGCCCTCTTGCTGGGCGTGTTTTTTCACGCAGCCGAGTCCTTCTGTCCGGGACGCTACTCATGGGCGATCGTTGACCCGCATGCCCATTGGGTATTCGAGTGGTTTCAGCACTTCTGCCACACTTTCCGCATGGAGCTGTTTTTCCTCATCGCGGGATTCTTCGCGCATCTGCTCTTGCACAAAAAAGGGAGCCGCGAGTTCATCTCCAACCGCTTCAAGCGGATTGTGCTTCCGTTTCTTGCCGGATGGCTGGTCTTATACCCGGTGTGCACGTCGATCTGGATCTGGGGTGCATCCACGGGCGGACGACTGGATGCACTCGGTATTCCGGCTGAACACCAGAGTCTTCCGGTCTGGCAACTCGCCATCGGAACACTCACCAGCCGTAATTTCCTGACCAGTAGCTTCAACATGCTGCACTTGTGGTTCCTGCACCACCTGATCCTGATCTACTCCGCCGTGCTTGTCATCCGTTGGTTCTGCGTAAATGCGATGGGAGCGAAGCGCTACCAGCGGCTCACCCTCACGATCGACCACTTCTGTGCGGAGTGCGTCCGGTCCCCGTGGATGGGCTGGATACTTCCGGCGTCGACCGTTCCGCTGCTTTTTCTGATGAAGCAATGGGGAGTGGATACTCCGAACACCACTCTCTTCTACGCGCCCACGCTTCTGCTCTACGGATTCTGTTTCATGGGAGGCTGGGCCATGCACCGACAGACTCACTTGCTGGGAGAATTCTCGCGGAACCGGCGTTGGACAACCGCCCTGATGGCCGGATTTCTACTCGGATGCATCCTGTTTCGATTCGTCGCCATCCATCAGACCCTTTTTCCCGGCGCATCATTCGGGACCATCAGCCGGGTGGTGTATCTCAGCATGTATGCAAGCGCCATGTGGTGCATGATCGCCGGGCTGATTGGGGCCTTCCATCGCTTCTCCAGCAGCATGAACCCATTCTGGCGCTACGTTGCGGACTCGTCCTACTTCATATACCTGGCGCATCTTCCGATTGTCGTGTCCATCCAGATTCTGGTTGCCCGTTGGGATGTGGCTGCCGGCGTGAAGTATGCTTTGATTTGCGCCATCGCGCTTCCGCTCCTCTTCGCCATGTATCACCTGCTGATCAGAAACACCTGGCTCGGGCAATGGCTCAATGGGAGAAGATACCCGGGTAGGCCACGGGTTAAAGAATCCGCCCCTGTGGGCGGAGTCTGTTCCGCGCTGGAAACCCGATGATACCTTCACCGGCGTTTGCAGAGCCGGTGCGTATTTGGACTCGCCAAAGTGGCATCAGCGCCCGATCATAACAGTCGGGCGCATGCCACCCATCCATCCACCCCCACAGAATGGTTCCTACTATCATGGAGGATCCCACCCACAGGAAAAACGAATACATGCCGCGCAGGCGGCTAGCCCTGCTTCTGGTTCTCATTGCCACCGGGCTCGGACTGCTGAACTTCGGGATCATCCACACCGACGCGCTGGCATCCGGGCGAACCCACTACAATTGGAAGGCTCCTTTCGTGAACGAGTTCACCGGCGCCTACTCCGCCGTCCTGCTGGTTCCTTTCATGATGTGGCTATGGAAGCGGCGTCCCATTCAGCGGAACTGGACCACCGGGATTCCGCTGTATATTGTCGCCATCGTCCTTCTTGGAGTCACGCACACCACCCTGATGCACCTTTCCCGTGTGGTGCTGTATCCGCCTCTCGTCGGGTACGCCTTCGATTACGGATCCCTGATCTACCGCTACCTGATGGAGTTCCAGAAACAAGTGGTCTGGATCTCGGGTGTGTTCGGTCTGTTTGCAGTCATTGACCAAACCCGCAGCTATCAACACAACAAGCTCATGGCTGCGAAACTCCAGGCCCGTCTCGCGCTTGCCCAGCTCAATCAGCTCACCCAGCAGGTCAACCCACACTTTCTCTTCAACTCGCTTAACCTTGTCTCCAGCAAAATCTACGAGGATCCCGATGCAGCCGACCGCTTGATCGGGGAACTTGCGGACCTCCTACGGGACTCACTGGATCTGGGCAAACGCCCCGGCATTCCGCTACAAGAAGAACTCGAATTCCTGGACAAGTATGTTTCGATCATGGTGGCCCGATTCGGAGATCGCATTGCCATCGAGCGGAGTATCGATCCGGAATCGCTATCGACCAGTGTTCCTTCAATGATCCTTCAGCCAGTGATCGAGAATTCATTCAAACACCGTTTGGAATCACGGCAGGGAACCATCCGGATATCCATCTCCACCCGCATGCATCAGAACGAGCTCGAAATTGAGATCCTCGACACCTTCACTCCCTCCGGGAACACCGGACTTGTCCATCCTCGCACGCCGAAGTCACGCGGGACCGGGCTCTCCAATATCCGCGAGCGTCTGCAATTGACCTATGGCGACCAAGCCCGCCTGGAGGCCACTCCGATCGATGACAACCATTTCAGGACCTTCATCCGAATTCCCCTTGATTTCCATCCCCATGTCCGGAACCGTACTGATTGTTGACGACGAGGCACCCGCCCGCTCCAAGGTCATCCATTTTCTATCCAAGTGCGATCCAGGAGCGACTGCCGAGGAAGCCCCAGATGGACCATCCGCTGTCGACGCCATTGAATCCAGAAGATACGATGCGGTGTTTCTCGACATCCAGATGCCCGGGATGTCCGGTTTTGAAGTTGTTTACAATGTCGGCCTTGATCACATGCCGCCCTACGTGTTCGCAACCGCCTTCGATGCCTACGCCATCCAGGCATTCGAGGCCCACGCGATCGACTATCTCCTGAAGCCTTTCACTTTCGACCGCTTTCAGCAATCCTACCTGCGCCTCCGGCGCTTGGCCACTCCGGGATGGGAGGCGGGATCTGCCGGCATGAAAGCTCTCATGGGGCAAATGCAGGCGAAAGCGGCAATGCCCTGGCGCATCGCCGTCCGTCAGGATGGCCGGACCCATATGGTGGACCCCGAACACATCGTGTTTGTGGAGTCGGATGAACACTACCTCCGCTACCATTTGGCGGATCGGCAACTCTATGAACGCGGATCCCTCAAGGAGCTCCTTGCCAAGCTGGACACGGCTGGCTTCCGCCAAGTCCACAAGAGCATCATCCTGAACCTGCGTTTCCTGAAGGAAATCGAACCCCTCGCCCATGGCGATCAAAGTGCGCTCCTATCCACTGGCAAACGCATTACCATCAGCCGCCGCTACAGCCGCAACCTCAACGATCTCTAGTGCCGGACATTCTCTCCGGATCCGCATTCACCAGATGGCGAACGGGCTATCGCAAGCCACTTTACATGAACCACTTCCGGATCATCGACGACGTCAGCCACTACCTGTTGTATGCCGGGTTTCCTTTCCACATAAGGGCTGGAAAGGTTCAGGTTGCATGTGCAGTTTCTTTCTCCAGCATCCCAAATCCTGCATGTTTCTCCGAAACCTCATCGTAAGCTCAGTCATCGCCGCCGTAGGCTGCTCGGACAAACCGTCCAATCTGGATCATGCCCCCCAAGTGGAATTTGACGTGACGGCATTGGAGGAAACCATTCCGGAAACCGTGGTCCGCAGCAAAGGTGGCAACCGGTCGCCATACGAGGTCAACGGGGTTCAGTATGAAATCCTTCCGACCAGCATAGGATACCGGGAAAAGGGGCTGGCATCCTGGTATGGAATGAAATACCATGGTCGCCCTACCGCCAACGGTGAGGTTTTTGACGTATTCCGTCTGACCGCTGCCCACCCGACTTTACCGATTCCCTGCTATGCGAAGGTCATCAACCTCGCGAACGGACAATCCACAGTGGTCAGGATCAATGACCGCGGGCCATTCGTGGAAGGTCGTATTCTGGATCTCTCCTGGGCCGCCGCAAAAAAGATCGGGATGACCGAAGCCGGCTTGGCTGAAGTGGAGATCGAAGTGCTCGCCGGCTCGTAAGGGAAAGTTTCCTTCGGGCCTCAACAACGTTTCCCTGATCCCTGATCCAGTTCCCGAATCCGGCAGTAAATCCGGGTGAAGTAGGACATCTTGAGCAGAGCAAAGGCAAGTCCGGCCGATCCGTCCAACCATCCACCGTAGCAAAAGTAACTTCCAAAAAAATACACCACTCCGGCGAAAGGAGTCCGTATCAGGCGATACTTGAGCTTCTGTTTCCACGTCCAGGAAGCCCGGATCTCAGGATCATTCACGCATTTGAGGTATCGGGCCGCTTCCCAGGATGCGTATTCGGCGTGCTTCGCCATGTAAGGCCCGATTCCGCGCATGTCCCGGTGATCGATTTTCGAATGGATGATTCCGATGGATCCCGCAAGCACAGGGTGCTCGTGCACTTCCATATCGAGCGCACTCCAATGATCCTCTTCGATCTTCTCATACTCACCCGATCCGACCCTGAACAAGGCCAGTTTCTTCATCGGGTAGCCGCCCTTGAGCCTCCGGCCCAGGAAGAACACCGTGTAGCGCAACCAGAATCCAACATGCACGGAATCCGGCAACACCCGCCTCAGTTCCTGCTTGAAATAAGGCGTGAGGTATTCATCGGCATCCAGGAACAACACCCAACCCGTCGCAGGTGGATGCTCCCTGAGAAACCAGTTGCGCTTCTTCGGAAACCGTCCATTCCACTGGAAATCCAACCAATCCACCCCGGGCCGATCTGCCAACTGCCGGGTTCCGTCGGTGCTTCCCGAGTCCAGAACCACCACCCTTTTGGCGAAATCCGATCCAATGGCGTCCAGACATCCGGACAAATGCCCAGCCTCGTTGAGCGTAGGGATGACGATCGTCAAATCCAAAGCTTCGGAGCTGGACAAACCCGCCGCTGTGGACACCGGCTCTTCCGATCCGGTTTTCCGCCCCGCACCCGACTGATCCGATCCTTGCATCAATACGTTCCTCTTTGGCGATCCCGCCGGATCATCAATCTTTCCCGAGGGAACCGCCCCCGGCAAAACGATCGGCAAAGGCGTCCACCGCATTCCAATCGGTGAAGTCAACGACCGTGTCCTTCCCATGAGGACCGCCGCTGATGCTCATGATCAAGTGCATCATCACCCGGTCAAACCCACGGTATCGGGTAAAGTCGACCTTGCCCGGAAAAACCACAGCCATGCCGGGCTTCCATTTTATCTTCTGCAAAAACTTGCGACAGTAGGGGTTCGTTTCAGGCGTGTTTTTCGCCGGTTTACGTGCGGACAGATTGATCGAGAAAAAGGCGTTCGGCACAGCCTCAAGCGCTTTGGCGTTCCGGTTGACATAGCGCTCCACCTTGGGGTGGTGAAACCCGTATCGGATGCTCGCTCCAACAATCACACCATCATACCCGCCGGGATCCGGTTGCTCATCACGAAGGCACACCATCCGCACCTCAGATCCATTGGATTCAAGCCTTGAGGCGATGCGCTCACTGATGCTGCGGGCATGCCCGTCCGTTGTCCAGAATGCGAGCAGGATCTTCTTCTTCATAGGGGATTCTCTAGCACAGCGATCGGTGCCGCTCAACAAGGATTGTTCCGAATTCACCCCCAATCCGTGAATAACCCGGCTAATGGGCCCGTCTCTATGTCATAACCTTTCGATAACAGCCAAAAAGGAGTAAATCATGAACACAAATATCCTCAAGTCCATAGCAGCAGCGGCATCCATGATTTTTTTCACCTCTTCTGCAATGGCACATCGCGATTTTTTCGATACCTCTTATGCGTTTTCCGTAACCCAAACAATCGAAAACCAGAGCAACAAACTGCTCAAGGAACTGAATAGAACCAGCTACCACCGGCACCCATCCACACGCTATCGGATGGTCGACCTTAAGGACGCAGCGTCTGACCTCAGCTCGCTTTCAAATCGTCTGAAGCATGAACTGCGCTACGCTCCGAACACCCGTGAAATCCGCCATCTGACCGCGGAAATCGAAGACAGAGCACGCTCTGTCTCCCGCCTGAGCGATGGACTCCGGATCAGCATGAAGGCATTCTCGCACGTTCGCACCATTGAGGATCAGGTCCGCCGCCTGGACAACGCCACAAGCGCATTCCGGGCGCCTCCCCCTCCTCCACGCAAGCACCGCGACTTCCGGAATGATCGTCGCCCGGCACTGGGAGCCAAGCCCTTCATCCACATCAGCATCCGCTGATCCACTTGACCGATCCCTTCAACCTGAAACAAGCCGGACACAAAAGTGTCCGGCTTGTTTCGTCTTCAGAAATCCGGCACATCAGGAAAAAAGAGGGCGAACGGACGCAGGAATCATCCCGGTCTTGAGCCTGACAGATTCACCGCAGGGCATGAATCGGCCGGTTGTCCGCCGATAGCGCGGCTTCACGCAGGGACTCCGACAAAGTGGGATGTGCGTGAACGGTCCGGGCCAGATCCTCCGCACTGCCCCCATACGTCATGTGGGCCACGGCGGATGCGATCAGCTCCGATGCTCCATGAGCAAGGATATGCACACCCAACAGCCGGTCATCCTTCGCAAGGGAGATGAGCTTGACCATCCCGGACGCATGCCCGGATGCGATAGCCCTGCCATTAGCTGCCACAGAAAAACGCCCCACCTTGACCTCTCCGAATCGTGCAATCGCATCGTCCTCGGACAATCCGACGGAAGCGACCTCGGGATCAGTGTAAATCACAGAGGGAATGTGCTCCGGATGCAAAGGACTCACCTGCCCCGCAAGCCGCTCTGCGAAAACAATCCCCTCCTCTTCCGCTTTGTGAGCCAACATCGGTCCCGAAATCACATCCCCGATCGCGTAAATGCCGGGGATATTGGTCGAGAACCGCTCGTCCACTCCAATCCGCCCTTTCGAATCACGGGCAACTCCAACTGATTCAAGCCCAAGGTCACCTGTGAAAGGCTTGCGACCCACCGCAACCAGGACCTTATCCCCACTGAAACTCAAGGCTTCATCCCCCTTGACGGCCTCAAGGGTGACCCCGGACGCACTCGCGGTGCCTCCGGTGATCCGGGTCGCGGTCGAGATCCGGATACCTTGGCGGATCAGCAACTTCTCAAGCGCTGTCGCCACCTCAGCATCAGAAGCCGGAGCGATCCGGGGAAGGAATTCCAGAACAGTCACTTCCGCGCCGAGTCGACTCCAGATCGACGCCATCTCAAGCCCGATCGCACCACCACCGACTACGAGAAGCCGCTCGGGAACCGATTCAAAGGACAAAGCTTCGGTGCTGCTCACCACATGATTCCCATCAAAAGGCAAAAATGGCAGACCCACCGGAACGGAACCCGTGGCAATGAGAATGTTTTTTGCATCAACCGCGATTTCGCCTTCAGAGGTCATCACCTTCAGCAGCCCGGCCCGTTCGATGAAGGCACGGCCCTTCAGGATCTCCGCGCCTCTAGATTTCACCAACTGGGACACGCCCTTGCGCATCGAAGTGATGACGCCCTCCTTGCGCTGAAGCATACGCCCGAGGTCGAACCGCACACCATCCGACTCAACTCCATGAGTCCTTGCACCGTCCTTTATAAAGGCGAAATGCTCGGTCGACTGAAGCAAGGCCTTGCTGGGAATGCAACCCACATTCAGGCAGGTGCCACCGAGCTCCCCTTTTTCGATGAGGACCGTGCGCAGCCCCAACTGCGCTGCCCGGATCGCTGCCACATAACCACCAGGTCCAGCCCCGATGATCGCGAGATCGAATGATCGGTTATCCATTTCCTTGTCTCAAAGTTCCATAATCAAGCGGCTGGGATGCTCGAGCGCATCTTTGATCGCGATCAAAAAGCCGACCGCTTCCTTGCCATCCACAATCCGGTGGTCATACGAGAGCGCCAGATACATCATCGGGCGGATCACCACCTGACCATCCACCGCCACCGGTCTTTCCTTGATCGTGTGCATGCCCAGAATTCCGCTCTGCGGCGGATTGATGATGGGCGTGGAAAGAAGCGACCCGTAAACCCCTCCATTCGAAATCGTGAAGACGCCACCCTGCAGATCCGCGATCGCCAGTTTGCCGTCCCTCGCCAGCTTCGCATAACGCGCGAGCTCCTTCTCGATCCCGGCTAGCGAAAGCTGGTCGCAATCCCGCAACACCGGAACAACCAAGCCTTTCTCCGTGCCGACAGCGACCCCGATATCGAACCTTGACCAGGACACCAGTTCGTCGCCCTCAATACTGGCATGCAGTTGGGGAACCTTCTTCAGCGCACCGACCACGGCCTTGACGAAAAAGGACATGAAGCCAAGCTTCACACCATGGGCAGCTTGGAATGCTTCCTGAACCTCAGCCCGCACCCTCATGATCCCACTCATGTCCACCTCATTGAAGGTGGTGAGTATCGCAGCCTCATGCTGAGCCTGAACCAAACGCTCCGCTATCCGCTTGCGCAGTGGGCTGAGCTTCTTGCGTGTCCCGGAGCGACCAGCACCCGGGTCACGCCGAGCCGGTACCGGCTCGGAGACGGACGGGTTAGCCTGCGGGGACGGGCGCGAGGACGCCACGGCCACGAGCATATCGCCCTTGGTAACCCTTCCGCCCCTACCGCTTCCGGATACTCCGGCAGGATCCACACCAGTTTCCTTGGCAATGCGTTCAACGGATGGAGCCAAGACTTCCGAACCAGAGGACGGTTTCGGGGACTCGGGTTGCTTCGGAGCAGGAGATGCAACCGCCGCAGGAGCCTTCTCCTCCTTCACGTCAACCTTTACCGACGTATCGATCCTGGCAATCACCTCTCCGATCTGAACCTCGGCACCTTCAGCCGACATAAGCTCAATACGACCAGCCGCATCGGCCAAGCCCTCGAAGGTGATCTTGTCGGTCTCCAGTTCATAAAGGATCTGGCCCTTGCTGACTGAATCGCCATTGGCGACACACCAACGTGAAAGGATGCCCGAAACGATCGATTCGCCCTGGCTCGGCACTTTTACTTCCTGAATCATGGTATGAAATCAAATGGGGTATGGGTGGATCACATCTCAAAAGCCTCATGGATCAGCTCCTGTTGCTCGCGCTTGTGAAGCGCCTGAAATCCGGTTGCCGGGGATGCACTCTCCCCGCGGCCCGAATACAGGGGCTTGCGCCCGAAGACCGACTCCAGCAACGGCGCGATATAGGTCCATGCCCCCATGTTGCGCGACTCCTCCTGACACCAGATCAGGCGGGCCTTATCTCCATACCGGCCAACCACTTTGGAAAGAAGCTCGCGGTTGAGCGGATACAGCTGCTCCACCCGCACAATCGCATTGCGGGTCAGTCCGTTCTTCTCACGGTAGTCGATGAGATCATAGTAGACCTTACCGGAGCACAGGATCACGCGCTCAACCGCCTCTCCCGGCTTCGGATCATCCAGAATACCCATAAATCGGCCCGTCTGGAATTCGACCGTGGGCGATACAGCCGCCGGATGCCGCAACAGACTCTTGGGCGACATGATGATCAACGGCTTGCGGAAATCCCGCTTCATCTGCCGCCGCAAGACATGAAAATACTGCGCGGGGGTGGTGATGTTGCACACCTGAATGTTCGACTCGGCGCAGAGCTGAAGAAACCGCTCCAATCGCGCGGATGAATGCTCAGGCCCCTGCCCTTCGTAACCGTGTGGAAGCAGCATCACGATCCCGCTCACCCGTCCCCACTTGGATTCACTGCTCGCGATAAACTGGTCGATGATGACCTGTGCCCCGTTGGCAAAATCGCCGAACTGCGCCTCCCACAAGCACAACATCTGCGGGTATTCAACCGAGTATCCATAGTCAAAACCAAGAACAGCCGCCTCCGAGAGCAGCGAGTTATGCACGCAGAACTGCGCCTGATTTTCCCCGAGATTGAGAAGGGGAACATAACGGTCGCGGGTGTGAATATCGTGAATCACACTGTGGCGCTGGCTGAAGGTTCCGCGCTCGCAGTCCTGCCCGGACAGCCGCACAGGAGATCCTTCCATGAGAAGGGTACCAAACGCCAGTGACTCTCCGAAGGCCCAGTCAATCCCACCGCCCTGCTCGAAACGGCTGTGCCGGGTCGCCAGCATCCTCGCAATCTTGGGATTGATCTCGAAGCCGTCCGGCGGGGTGCAAAGCACCTTGGCGACATGGGCCAGCCGTTCCGCGGACACTCCGGTCTCAACAGGAGTGAAATTGTATTCCGGCTGAGTGATCGCGCTCGATCCTTCGAATGAACGCAGCCGTATCTGCGAGGTCGGGACCTCCAGCTGAGCCGCCTTTTCCGATGCGTGGTCCAGGAAACGCTGGACCGATGCGCGCATCTCGTCCACTTGTCCCGGAGCGAGAACGCCCGCCGCCTCCATCCGCGCAGCAAGCGGAACACTCGTGAGCGGAACGCTCGCAATCTTGCGATACAACTCGGGCTGGGTGAAAGCCGGCTCGTCCGTTTCATTGTGGCCATGGCGGCGGTAGCAGAGCATGTCCACGAACACATCTTCGCCAAACTGCTGACGATACTCCAAAGCCAGCACACACACATGCGCCACCGCGAGCGGATCCTCACCGTTGACATGGAACACGGGTGCCTCAATCATCTTGGCAATATCCGTGCAATACTGGCTGGACCTCGCATCCGCCGGGTCCGTTGTGAACCCGATCTGATTATTGATCACGATATGGAGGGTTCCCCCGGTCCGGTAGCCCTTGAGCTTCGAGAAGTTGAGCACTTCTGCCACCGTTCCCTGTCCGGCAATCGCCGCGTCTCCATGGATCAGCAAAGGCAACACCAAACCACGGTCGAGTTCACCAGTCTCCTGACTCAGTATCCTTTGCCGGGCCCGTGCACGCCCTTCAACCACCGCATTCACGGCCTCAAGGTGGCTCGGATTAGCCGCCAGCCGCACCGTAATCGGGCTCCCGTTCTCGGTCTGCCAGGTGTTTTCATAGCCCAAATGGTATTTGACGTCTCCATCCCCATCCAGATCCGCTGGGATGTGGTGCTCGGAAAACTCGCGCAAGATGAGGTCGCATGACTTTCCCACGAAATTCGCCAGCACATTGAGCCTTCCACGGTGTGCCATGCCCATCACAATCTCGTGGACCGGAAAACGCGGACAATGCTGGGCCACTGCGTCCAGTGCGGCGATCAAGGTCTCGGCGCCTTCAAGCGAGAATCGCTTTTGTCCCACGAAACTGTGATGCAAGTGCTTCTCAAACAACTCGGCCTCGATGATCTTGCGAAGGATGCGTTTCTGCTCCTCTGCCGGGAACTCATGGCGCATGCGGGAGGGCTCGATCCTCGACTGAATCCACCTTCGCTTGGCCGTCTCCTGAATGTGGAGATACTCGACTCCCACATTTCCGCAATACGTCTCGCGCAGCCCATCAATGAGCTCACCAACCCGCATCGCTTTTCCGCTCAGGTAGTTTCCCGTGTCAACCACATGATCGAGATCGGACTCCCTGAAACCGAGCCGGTCCAAGGCCAATCTCGGGTTGATCGGAAGCTCAATCAGCAGGGGATTGATCGTCGCCTGCGTATGCCCAATGGCACGGTAAGCGTAGATGGCACCGATCGCACGCGCCTGAATCTTCGAATCTCCGGTTGTGGCCACCGGCTCGCCCATTACCTCCCGGACAGCCTCAGGAGCATGGCGCCCGGCAAGTTCAAAGCCCTCGAAAAAGGCCTCCCAAAGGGGATCAAGCGCCGCATCGCCATGTAACCATCGCTGGTAGTTGGCTTCGATCAAATCGGCATTCCATCGGTTCGCAAACGTGAGGCTTTTCATCACAGAGAAAGTCAGTTACCTGTTGGCAGTCCGTGCAAATATCTCCGGGTTTCGGGAAAATACAAGTGCCCCCAGCTGCTTATCGGGCACGAATCCAGTCGATCGCCAGGCAAAGGGTTCCATCAAAAGGGGCTAGGGTCATGGATACTGCAGCTTCACGGTCTCTTCAAAAGCCTGTATCAACCCGTAGCGCTCCGTATTGTCATCGCCTTCCATGCGGATACGGTATGCCCCGGACGGCACCTCCACCGGGCCGGCTCCGACTTGGCCCGACGCAACAACCCGCATGGAGTCGTCGAGGATCTCGAAGCGTGGCAATTGCTCAGGGGTGAGCGCCTCCGCCAGTGCCCGGGTAAGGGAGGAAACCGAGGAGGCATCGTAGTACCGGCCGCCTCCCGCCTGCACCCACTCCGTGTAGGATTTCCGGATCCGCTCTTCCTGGATCTCAAAACCCACAATACTCACACGGGTGTCAATTCCAGCGGCTGCAAGATTTGCGATGGAAGCCGCCGGATCCCCCCGACACGTCTCCTCGCCATCGGTGAGAACCACGACTCTTCGCACACCGGAGTAGTCCTTTAGATCTTCGGGCACCCGATCCAAAGCCTCGGCAATCGATGTATTTCCGAGGCTACTTACCCTTACGCCGTTGACCGCCGCACGGGCTTGCTCCCGATCCAGAGGCTGCACCGGCAGGATCAATTCGCTGGCACAATTGGGACCTCCTCTGTGACCGAAGACACGCACGCCCAGTCGAGTGCCGTCAGGAAGCTGATGGATGAGGTCATCGAATGTGGCCATCGCTGCTTTCGCCCGCGTCATGCCGTCGGGCATCTGCTCCATCATGCT
>JAFGAQ010000013.1 GCA_016933595.1 Opitutales bacterium
CCTTACACCTTCTCCATTCAGGGCACTGGCACCGAACCAGGTTCGGTGTCCACATCGGCTGCTTCAGCCATCGGAACAACGACGGCAACACTGGGAGGAGAAGTCACATCCGACGGTTTCTCCACGATCACCGATAGAGGCGTGGTCTTCTCCGCTCTCAACTCAACTCCGGCGATCGGAGGCGCAAATGTAACCCAAGCGCCAATCGGCACCGGCACTGGATCCTTCAGCCAATCCATCGGCTCACTGTCATCCGGCACCCTCTACTACTTCCGGGCCTATGCCATCAATGATGCGGGAACCAGCTATGGGGATGTGCTAAACTTCACGACGCTCAATAGCGTGTCCAGCATCTCCCGCGCTGGAACCACACCGACCAATGCTTCCAGCGTAGAGTGGAGCGTTCAATTCGCTGCTCCCCTCAGTGGATTGACTTCGACCCATTTTGAACTCTCCAATTCGGGGTTAGGAGGCACTCCAGCTGTAACGGGTGTTTCCGGTTCGGGCACCACATGGACGGTTGTCGCATCAACCGGATCGGGAGATGGAACCCTCGGGCTCAACCTGGTCAACGACACGGGACTCTCGACCGATCTGTCAAACCTCACCTTCACCGGGGAAGTCTATACCATAAACCGGACAAGTCCGGAAGTTACATCCGTCACTTCTTCAACTTTGGATGGGCTCTATGTCGAAGGAGACGCCATCTCAATCCAGATCGGGTTTTCTGCATCTGTCTCTGTTGCAGGAACACCAACGCTCGCGCTCAACAGCGGAGGGACCGCTTCGTACGAATCCGGAACAGGATCAGGCACCCTCTCCTTCTCCTACACCGTTGGATCTGGCGAAAGCAGCGCTGACCTCGACTACTCGTCCTCAAATGCGCTGAGTCTCGCAGGTGGCACCATTCGCGACACAGCTGGAAACAGTGCCGTTCTCATCCTGCCCGTCCCCGGAGCCGCCAATTCGCTCGGTGCAAACAAAGCACTGGTCATCGGGATCGAACCTTCGCTTACCACACAAGCAGTCTCCGACACCACCACCACTTCCGCAACTGGAAACGGAACGATTGTTGCACTGGGAATTCCCGCCGCAACTGAACATGGTTTCGTGTGGAGCACTTCGACAAACCCTACGATCGCTTTGCCGACACGGACGAGCCAAGGAGTCCCTTCGCTCGGGAGCTTCACAGGAAGCATCACCGGACTGACTCCAGGCTCCACCTACTACATTCGGGCATACGCCACAAACTCGGTCGACACAAGCTATGGGGAAGAACGAACCTTCATCGCGACACCACTCTCACTGTCGGTGGATCCACTCTCCGTGTCCATGACCAGCGGCGCGGGATCATCACCCGTCAATGTCACCGCAAACACTGCATGGTCTGCTGTTTCGGATCAGCCATGGCTGACTCTTGATGTTGCATCCGGGTCCACAAACGCTGCGGTGAACTTTCAAGCAACGGCCAATACGGCCTCCGGATCACGTTCGGCCACCGTCACGTTCTCAGGCACAGGAGTGGCAGACCAGATTGTCACGGTAACCCAAGCTTCGGCCTATCCAGCCGGAGGCCAGATTCCGGAAGTGACCCCACCCATGGATGACTACGTCCAAGCATCGGAGGCACTCGTCAAAATCTTCCGGATTGCCAACCCTAACCCCTATCCGGTGAACCTGACATTAAGCGTTCTTCTGTCCAATGGGACCTGGACTGCTGCCACGCTGCCGGGAGGATCGCTGTTAACCTTAGCCGCCTCAGATGAGGTCGATGTCCCGGTCCAACTGACCGTTCCTCCAACAGCAATCCCTGGCGAACAGTCGGCTGTAACACTCATTGCATCATCGCTGGACGGGCCAGGCGCAGGTGAGTGCTGGCTGACCGTCACCGTAGCGGATGTATCGATTGATCCGAATCCGGCCGACTTCGGGACCCTCGAAATTGGAAGCAGTTTCACCCAGACGATTACTTTCGCCAACGATGATCTGAATGCGGTTACCCTCGGCTCTGTTTCGGTGACCGGAGCAGGCTACTCGATCGTCTCAGACACTGCATCCCTCGAAACCATTCCCTCCGGAGAAACTCGAAGCATTCAGGTCCTCTTCCTTCCAAACGCTGCTGGACCACACGCTGGCACGGTGACATGGCCGCTTACGTCTCCTGCAGTGGAAACCCTCACTTCGACACTATCCGGAAACGCCACACACACGCCGCCGCCTCCGGAACCCGATCCCGTAATTGAAACCCATGAGCGTAACGAGATCAGCAATTCCGAGCGAATGAACCTCTGGGATCTCGATCCCAATAACCTGCTCGGGAGTTCACCTTCCTGGACAATCCAAGGAACACTTCCGCGGGGACTTCGAATCCGGGATGGTTGGTTGACTGGGATTATCAGTGGAGTTGGAACGTTCCAGTTCACCATAACGGGCAAACACGGGATCGATGAAGTGCACAACGCGTTCAACATCCGGGTGCTAGTACCTACGCTGTCACCCGTTATTCGCGGGGTTACCTTCAACGGCCACTACATTCCGTC
>JAFGAQ010000116.1 GCA_016933595.1 Opitutales bacterium
ATGGATTTGGTTGAGGTTGCGGAATTGGATTTGAATGGGCTCGGTGCTGCTGTTCCATGTTTGCTGGAGAGACATTTCGAGTTTCGGTGCCTCGATTTGCTGGATCAGGTTGTAGCAATCGATTCCGCCCTCACTTTCCGGAAAGGCATTGAACCCGGCGGTGGCGATTGCATGGGCTTCATTGGGGTTTTGTTTGCTGATGTGCGTCGCCAATGTTGCGCGTGCGAAGCTGGAGATTTCATGGTGGATCGATGCCTCGATCAGGTGTTGGAGAGCGGTTTGGTAGTCGGAATCCTCTCTGTTTTGTGGGGTTGCGTTTCTTCCGAATTCAATGCGGGCGAGATCCGCATCGAAAAAGGCGGATGGATCGGTATCCAACGCGTGAAATCTGAGGAGATCCTGAAAGAGCTGAATGGCTTTGAGGGTGGGGGATTTTGGGTCTGTGGTTTCGGGCTTCCATGCCATGAACTCATTGGCGGGAGCAAAGATGGGATCTTCCGGCTGGATTGTGAAAGGAGTCTCAGTGCCGAAGGGCGCCCGCTCTCCCGCCTGATAAAAGGAGAAAGCTTCATGGGCCAGAAAATCGTACAGGGTCGGACGGTACCGGGTGGGAACCGTTCCCGGTTCGATTACGTCCATCCAATCGGATATGGGGGTAGTTTTGAGGGTTTCGGCATGTTCCAAGGCGGAGGAGAATGATCTGTCGATTTCTGCTAGGATTCTGGCGAGGTCCCATGTGGCGAAATCATCTCCGGGAGGGACATCGGTCCGGGTGCGGTTGACGAACTTCCACCGGTTTTCCTGATAGTATTCCCAGAGCCACAGGGCATGGATGGTATGTAACACAGGAAGCATTTCCGCCGGAGCTTTTTGGATCTCATCATTCAGCTGTTTGATGGCGGATTCAGTGATGCCATTTGCCGATGCATCCATAGATGCCCCCAGCTTGATCTTCATGACCATCGCCTTCGTTGCTTCGGCGTAGGCCTTCTCGTTGAGGGCATCCGGAAGGATTTTATCGAGATGCTCAATGGCCGTTTTCGGGAGCTGTTTGTCGATGGCCTCGGCGGTGGCTTCCCACAGAGCCTCCCTGTCATTGGATGCGCAGGCAAAGACGGAGGAACCAAACAGGCACAGACAGGCGAGAAACCGTTTTTTCATGGGGTGAGGTTTTGGAGGTCAGATAGCGGGAGAATTCGAGGGGGGAAACCAATACGATAAAATCCTGGTTGGACATCACCGTCAATCCCTGGTCGTTGGAGAAGGAGGCAGACTTCCATTCAAATGCCCCGGCAGATCACCCGCCGGGGCAAAGACTGTCGAAACGGATCGGGGTTGGGAAGGGG
>JAFGAQ010000117.1 GCA_016933595.1 Opitutales bacterium
ACTCAACCGGCATGCGCGGACACAAGCGGTCACATTGGCGAGGGCGATTTGTTCCGAACAGACTGACAGTTATTCCTTTGGCGGACGGTCTCTTGAAGCTGCGGAGAGCGAACGCCTGTTGCATTACTTCTCGCGCTATCAGGCAGTCATTGGAGCAAAGGGAGTTTTTGTAGCATCAGAGCGGGATGGGAATTGGTTACTGGAAGCGGTTTCGGGCAGATATGATGGGTTGAGTCAGAAGCCGGATCCGATGGGAATTTTCGGTTCGAATATTACTTTGCCCGAGAAAGGGCTCATGGTAGAGCGTGAGGGTATCGCCGGCCGAAAAGTCTATTCGCTGGCACCTTTGGAACCGGGTGTTGGGGATTCTACAGGTTGGGTTGTGGGGATAGAGTGGGAACCCGATCTTTGGTCGGAGGCGCACCGGTGGGCGTGGATTCTATCCGGTATTGCCGCTTGTGTTCAGCTCGGGATTCTTTTGTGGGGTGGGGTTTTTTTGTTGCACCGGGAGAAACGGAAGCCTGGGAAGCGGGAGCGTTTTGTCTATGCGGAGGCGGTTTTGATTGTATGTTTCGGTTTGGTTGCGACGTTGATTGCAAGTTGGGTTGTAGCTGAAATCGCATCCGGAAATGATCAGGAGGCTTTTCGGGCAATCGCTTCATCCAAGCATCTGCAGATTCAGGAAGCATTCGACGATCTCAGGATTCATCAGTTGGGCGGATTGAAACGCTTTTTTGACTCAAGCCAATTTGTTGATCGTAATGAGTTCGCTTCGTTTGCCTTGCCGATTCTGCACGAGGGGGTGGTTCATTCGGTATTATGGGCTGCGTTAGAGGATACGTCCGGAGGAGATGCGGGGAATGAATCGTTGGAAGGCGGGCTTCCCGGGCTTGGAAGCTGGGCACGAGGCGCGTTTCCGATTCAGTATGTTGTTCCTGAAGAAGCCCATCTTTCGATGATCAACTGGGATTTCGGAAGCAGTGCCGTCGCAAAGTCTGCAATATTGGAGGCTGTGCAGACCGGACTAATCACAATGAGCGACGAGTTGACCCTGGAACATGAGGGGCACCTGAAAGAGGCGATGCGGATTGTGGTATGTCCTGTTTTCGAAGAGAACGGGGATCCGAGGCTATTGCGAGGGGTCATTGGTGTTGTTGTGAACGTGGATGAATCGATTCATGAGCTTTTGGGAGAGGATTGGATCCCAAGGGTTCGGGTTGAGTGGATCCGTTCGGAGCCGGAAGTGCCATCGGGTGGTGTTTTTGCGGGACATCCCGAGTGGAATCCGCTGTCGTGGCGGGCGATGATGCAACCCGGGTGGTCGGCTTTGAATCGGCCATTGTTTCTGTTCGGGCAGGCATGGGTGTTGCGTATGGAGTCTGAGACGGTTTTGGGCATGGGCGCCTCATCCAGAATCTATGGTCTGATGGCCATGCTGGTGGGATTGACCGTGACGATGTGGTTGGCGGTTGTTGTGGCGATGCTGCTTTATCGGAGGAAGTATCTTGAGCAGCAGGTCCGTGTCCGCACCAACGAATTGTGGCAGGAACGGGAGAGCCTATCGGCTACTCTCCGTTCGATCGGGGATGGCGTGATCAGTGCCGACAGCCAAGGCCGGGTCGTTTGGATGAACGTGATCGCTGAGCGGCTGACCGGTTGGCCCGAAAAGGATGCGGCGGGGCGGCCAATCACAGAGGTTTTTCGCATCGTTAATGCTGTGACGGGAGGGGAAGCGGCCGATCCGGTGAAACGGGCTTTGTCGGAAGGCCGCATTGTGGGTCTGGCAAACCACACGATGTTGCTTTCGCGGGACGGAACCAATTATCAGATCGCCGATAGTTGCGCGCCGATCCGATCCATGGACGGCGGATTACTCGGAGCTGTTCTGGTTTTCCGGGATGTCACCCGGGAGTATTCGTTGCGGAATCATCTGATCGATACAACGAGGGAACTGGAGCTGTTCTTTGATGTGACGGCAGACCTTCTGGCAGTGGGGGATGATCAGGGGGTGATTCTTCGTATGAATCAAGCCTGGAGCCGTTTGCTTGGATTCCCGGCTGAGAGCATGGTTGGCAAACGCTTTGTCGACTACATACACCCGGAGGATCGTGAGAACACCGAAGGGGCAATGAAAACACTCCTTCTGGATGGCGATATCCGCAGCCATACGAACCGTTTCAGGAAGGCGGACGGAAGCTATTGTCGCTTGGAGTGGCGGTCCCGGCAACATGGAGGAAAGGTGTATGCCTCGGCTAGGGATGTGACGGCTCGTGAGCAAGCCGAGCGGGCGTTGCGGAAAAGCGAGGAGCAGTTCAGAAGCCTTGTCACTCAGATGCAGCAGGGGTTGGCTGTTCATGAGATGGTCTACGATGCACAGGGCTTGGCTGTGGATTACCGTTTTTTGTTTGTGAACGATGCGTTCGAGACGATGATCGGGCAAAAAAAAGCTGACCTTGTGGGGAAGGGAGCTTATGAAGTATTCCCTTTGTTGGACCCCGTTTGGATGAAGCGATATGCACAGGTGGTGGAAACGGGGATTCCAAAGAGTTTCGAAGACTATGTTGATACATTGGACCGGTTTTTCCATGTGGTGGCCTACCGCAATGCACCGGGGCAGTTCGCCGTTATTGTGGGGGATGTAACGGAACGGAAGTTGCAGGAACGCTTGATTCTGGAGCAGAATCAGAAACTGGAGGCCAGCACAGCGGAGGCTCAGCGACTTGCTCAGGCAGCTCAGAGCGCCAACCGTGCGAAAAGCGAGTTTCTCGCCAATATGAGCCACGAGATCCGCACGCCCATGAATGGCGTGATCGGTATGGCCAGCCTGTTGCTTTCAACGGATTTGGATCCAGAGCAGCGCCAGTTTGCCGAGGTGATCAGTCGCAGTGGTGAATCCTTGTTGGATATCATCAACGATATTCTCGACTTCTCGAAGATCGAGGCGAGTAAGCTCCGCCTGTTGCGTGATCCGTTTGGTTTGCGAAAAGCGATGGATGAGACCATGAGTCTGCTGGGTGTTCAGGCTCAGAAAAAGGGGTTGACCCTCTCCTGCAAGGTTGATGAAGCGGTGCCGGATGTTTTGGTGGGTGATGAGGGGCGTCTGCGGCAGGTACTGGTGAACCTTGGATCAAATGCGCTCAAGTTCACTGAAAATGGGGTGATTGGGTTTGAAGTCGGTCTGGTGTCTGCAGATGATGCGGGAGTGATGCTTCGGTTCTCGGTCGAGGACTCAGGTATTGGGATTGCACCAGCGGATCAAGTGAAGCTGTTCCAGGCCTTCAGCCAAGTGGATGGCTCGATTACGCGCCGTTTTGGTGGGACTGGTCTTGGGCTCGCTATCTCCAAGCGTCTGGTTGATCTGATGGGTGGAGAGTTTTCGCTGGAAAGCGAGTTGGGGAAGGGGTCGAAATTTTCCTTCACTGCCCATTTCGGATCGAGGGATGCAAATGAAACAACCGAGAAACCGGATGCGAAAAATGGAGCCGCTGAGCCCCTGAAACTTGGCGATTTGTCGGAGGATAAGCCGCTTGTTCTTGTCGTGGAAGATGATGTGTCCAATCAGAAAGTGGCGGCGAGTATGATTCGGTCCTTGGGATTTGAAGTGGAGGTGGTCGCGTCAGGACAGGAAGCCATCGAACGGTTGAAATCCAAGGATTATTGTCTGGTTCTAATGGATTGCCAGATGCCGGTGATGGACGGATACGAAACCACGCGACGCATCCGGAAACGCGATTCAGGCGTGCGCCAGCCGTCGATTCCGATTGTTGCGTTCACGGCCCATGCGCTGTTTGGGGACCGCGAGCGATGCCTGGCTTCCGGGATGAACGATTACCTCAGCAAGCCTATACGGTTGCGGGAACTGGCGGATGTAATGCGCCGTTTGGCCCGCTGAAGCCGCCTGAGGAAATTCATGAGCGGAGACCCGGGAGAAGTATCGGAAGTCTGGAATCAATCGCTGTGACTATTTGATCAGTTGTAACATGGGATATGGGCGCACAACCTGCCCGCCATGCGATATGATTCCTATGCCGTTGAGGATAGGGGTGGGATGCCCGGATGCTTGCTCTAGAGTTTGGCGTTGATGTGTTCCATGACCTGAAATGCGTCGGCCACGTAGAGCACATCTGCCTTGCCATGCGCCCATCCGCAATTCGGATCAAGGTTGATGGCCCTCCTTTCCTGCACGAATCGCCATCCCACGGCATGGGGCTCTTCCCCGTGACAGCAGGTGGACAACCCTTTGGAGTGGCGGGGGGTCGCACCGGTCTGTCCAATCTGGTGCATATGGGTGAGGAAGGAGAGAACTTCCTGTCCTTCCGAACTGAGATCCACCATGGATTTGCTGCTTCCGAGCGAG
>JAFGAQ010000118.1 GCA_016933595.1 Opitutales bacterium
ACACTGATGGGAAGTTATCCAACATACGCCACATCCGTGTGCATCATCTTTATCAGTGGTTGAGTTCCTTGGGGTCTTCGGGTCTTTGCGTGAGAACTGTTTGGTTTTCTAACATCACACAGACGACGGGCTTGATCATGAGCGTGGTCGAATGGGCTTGATCATGAGCGCAGTCGAATGGCCAATACCAACGCCTCCGGAGTCCCACGCATTTGTAGGTTTCACGGCCGGGTGAGGCCATACGTTTGCGGATGAGCGGGGACGCTCATCCCTACCCACAACAGCCATTTTGCCAGTATCCGGTAGGGCGAATTGTCCTCAATGAGCCGCTCTTTCCTTTGCTCCTTTGCGAGAGCACCTCTTCTTTCCCCCTTTCGTGTTATTGGTGCCTTTCGTGGTTCATAATTTTCTTCTCTTGAACAGCGCTCGTTTCATTTGCTGGATGGCTCGTTCCTTGCCACGACGATCTTCCCGACTCCGTTTTCAGTTATCGTTTGTGCCTCCGTGAGAGTTCCGTTTTTTTCCCGACACACTCCATATCTGTGGTCATCATCCCCATCAGGTGTTTGAACCCTAGGCCAATCGGGTCCCCGGTGCAGATTGAGGGTTGGCTTCAGACGTTTTTGACTTTGTCGTCGGAGCTCAATGTGCGATAATCATCCGATGAAAAGTGTCCCCTGCAGCCCAAATGAAAGAACCAAAGGCATGGTTTGGTTTCCCCGAATGCTCGACAAGATTCGTCTGCATGCACGGGGCGAGTTGCCGGATGATTACATTCCGTGGCTGGGAAAGGGGTTTGATGGACGATGTATCCGATACCTGCGTGTGGATTATCCCGCGCTGGTTGAGCGCGTTCTTGAGGGGGGTAGCGACGAAGAAATACTCGATTGGTGCTTCGAGCAAGGCCGCGAGCTTTCGGATGAGGACATCGTGATTTGGAGCGACTTTCTTCGCAAGCGCGGTTTGTGTGATTCTCCTGAAGTGCTGGCTGATCTCGCGAATTCCAAGAGACAGAGTGGTTTGGGCGATCGGACTGATTTGGATACATATTTTCGCTACGATGATGCGGATGAAGGGCGTGGCATTTGTGTGTGTAATGAATCTCTGCCGCCAACACGGGAGGGCGCTGGCAAATCCGCTGTCGTGGCGGGGCGGGTGGGATAAACCGGATTGAATCGATATGTCGAATGAACTAATGGAGTTGGAGAAGCGGCTGACGGATGCCGAACGCTGCGGGGATCGTGAGGCGCTGTCGTTACTGCTCTCGGAGGATTTCGAAGGCGTGAATTCACACGGAAAGCGGGTGGGAAAGGAGGCGTTTATCCGCGGTCTCTGTGATTCCGGGCTGCGTTTCGACCAACTCGAGATCGCTGACCTGAGTATCCGCATGATCGGACCCATCGGAATTGTCATGGGACAGTCTGCATTCCGGGTAAATGTTGGTTCCCGCGTGATCGAGGCATCGGCTCAATATATGAACTGCTGGCAGCTCCAAGGCGACACATGGCGTCTCGTTGCCTCCTCCATCACACCAGAGGCATAATGGCGGGTTGCGCATCTTGGTGGTTGATCGACTTCCGGTCCCTCCAGATTTGAAGAATGCGATGTTCCCACGAAGGCGCAAAGCGCACAAAGGGGGGGGGGGCGGGAGCAGATTCGGTTAGAAAGGCTTTGCCTGTTTGATATTTACCGGATTGAAGCGTGGGGCTGTCCTGTAAGTCGGAGAAGCGTAGAGAAGCGGACCAATGGAGTTCTTCAACATTTGCTTCGTGCCTTGAGCCTTTGTGAGAGAACCTCTTCAACCCCCACGCAATAGCGGGAGCATCCCTGCTCGCGCGCCTTGTTTGGTAGGCCAATAGGATGTAAGAGGAACCACGAACTGCACCAAAAACACGAAAAAATGCGAGATGGATGATTCAGCCACACAGATCACAAGGTCACATAGAAGGTCGCCTCTTCCCACCACAAACCTCTGTGTCCTTTGTGCGCTTTGTGGTTAGGATTCTATTTTGTAGGATTTGCGGG
>JAFGAQ010000119.1 GCA_016933595.1 Opitutales bacterium
CAACCCCAAATCAACACACAAAAAGTCAACTATGCACAGAAATAGTGTTACGGCATGGAAATCCCTTGCTGCAGTACTGGTTGCTGCTTCTTCGGGCCTTGTGGCTCAAGAGCAGCCTGCGTCGGATGATATGGATTCCGATGTGTATATCCTCAGCCCGTTCGTTGTTCAGTCATCTGAAGACATGGGCTACCGTGCAGACGCTACCCTCGCAGGTACGCGTATCCGCACCGAACTGAAAGACGTGGGTTCCGCGATTTCAGTTGTCACCGAACAGTTCATGTCGGACACCGGCTCGACCAAGGCTGAAGAACTCCTGGTATATGCAACCAACACGGAAGTGGCGGGTGTCCAAGGATCCTTCACCGGAGGTGGATCGGGAGCCTACATTGATAACTCGGCTCAACGTATTCGCCCGAATCAAAGCACCCGTGTCCGCGGTTTGACATCCGCCGACAACACACGTGACTTTTTTCTGACGGATATCCCATGGGATTCCTATAATGTGAGCCGTATCGACCTGCAGCGTGGACCCAATGCCATTCTGTTTGGGTTGGGAAGTCCTGCCGGTATTATCAATGCGAGTGTCGATGGCGCTTCGTTTGAAGACGCTGTCAAGCTTGAAACCCGTATCGGAAGCTACGGCAGTAACCGTGCGTCGTTGAACATCAACCGGGTGATCTTGCCGGATGAGTTGGCGATCCGTGTTGCCGGGCTGTATAACGATACCAAGTACCAACAGGAGCCCGCGTATGAGCGCGACAAGCGCTTCTTCACCGCAGCGGAGTACAATCCGGCTTTCCTGAATAAAGGAACGGCCAGGACATCCTTCCGTATGAAGTACGAAAGCGGCGACATTGAAGGGAACCGCCCGCGTATCATGCCTCCGCTTGATGCGATCACTCCCTGGTTCACGGAGATGAACCGTCAGGGTTACAATCCCAGGACTGTAGGTGAAACCGATGACGATATCATTGCGGCACTTGTTGCTGCAGGCGATCTCGGTGCAGGTGCCCGTCAGGATGGGGAGGTTACGACCAATCCGTGGTTGGGAAACGCGAGTCGTATGTATGACAATCCGGCCGTGATATTCACGGATGCGGATGCCGTTAATCAAACGACTTCTATCATGAGTTCCAGCAATCACATCACCACCGCCGTTCCAAGTATGGACATTGGATGGATGACTTGGAACGGGGTTCGCGTCTATTCTCTCTATGCTCCCAAGGCAGGTCTGGTCGGAAGCTCGATTGGTGCGTATAAGGACCGGTCGCTCACGGACGCTTCGGTGTTCAACTTCTACGACACATTGATTGATGGACCCAACAAACACGAATGGCAGAAGTGGAATACGTTGAATTTCGCTGCCAGCCAGACCTTCTTCAGCAATAAGCTGGGGGTCGAATACGTGTATGACAAGCAGGACTATGAAGATGGTGGCGTGGAATGGTTGGACGGTTTTGCCGAACAGCTCACCATTGATATCAACACCCATCTTCTCGATGGATCTGCGAATCCTAACTTCGGGCGTCCTTACGTGGTCAGCGACTCATCCGGGAACTCCATGGCGGAAACGATGCGTGAAACGCACCGTATCACCGGTTTCGGTGAACTCGACTTCCGTGAATTCATGAATGAGGAATCCTGGATTACGAAGTTCCTGGGTCGTCACACGTTCACGGGTTTGTGGAGCGAATCAAAGACCCGCGACAGGAACAAGTCATGGCATCGGTTTGTAACGGATTCGTCTTTTGGCGAAGCTGTCCAGTCCCCCGGGATTAATTCCCCGAATCGACTTGTTGCGACGGTCACTTACTTGGGACCCTCCCTTGCAAATGCTGCGAGTGCATCCGGGGCCAATATTCCGGGAATCAAGGTGAAGCAGGTGGTACGTGATATGGATTTGCGTTGGTACGACACAACGTGGGTAACGGATGCGGATCCAGATGCGCTTTACATCAAGCGCGATGGCTCTGAAGGAACCCAGCGTATCAACCCGGGTAACTATGCCGGATGGACGACCCGCAAGATTGGGGTATGGAATTCGGATGATCCGATCGACCGCTCCAAGGTCTATAGTAACGCCCAGAAGGTTGAAGAAACCATTACTTCCGAGGCACTGATCTGGCAAGGATACTGGTGGGACAACAACATCGTGACGACGGTTGGTTGGAGAACAGACCAAGCGAAGAGTTATGATGCCGGAAGTGCTCCCAAAGTCAATCAGGCCGTTGACTGGAATGCCGCATGGGAAATCCCCGATGCTCCGACCAACGACGTGAAAGGTAGCTCGACCAGCTACAGTATCGTGGCTCACACCCCGAATTTCCTTAAGGAAAAGATGCCGGCCGGGACCAATGTCAGTCTCTTCTACAATGAATCATCCAACTTCCAGCCTGCCGCAGGCCGTGTGGACGTGTTGGGTGATGCGATCGGAGCACCTTCCGGAAAGACCTATGACTACGGTTTTGTGTTGAATACTCTGGATGACACGCTGTCGTTCAAGGTGAACTTCTACAAGACAACGGTCAAGGATGCATCTTTGGATGACTTCGGAGGTCGTTACATGATCGGTGCGGCGGAAGCATGGGGATACATGTTTGCGAAACGCGCGATTGAAGGAGTTGGCGATTGGGCCGAAGGATACCGCGATCCAGGTGGAGACGCAACGGAAGCTACCTTGGCCGA
>JAFGAQ010000120.1 GCA_016933595.1 Opitutales bacterium
ATTTCGAATGTGGTTATTCAGGAGGGTGTTTTGGGTGCAAAGGCGGGAGTGGTCTGTTTCAACGTGGTGGAAGGACGCGAGGAATACTCATCCATGCGTCCGATTCAGCACACGCACGCGCTTCAATTCGATACCGTTGAGATACAGGCTCCCTGTCGCACATTGGACTCTCTTGTTGAAGAACATGGATTGAATCCCGGTTTCGTGAAGATGGATGTGGAAGGTGCCGAGTGGGATGTCTTTCAGGGAGCGGTTATCACGCTTTCCACATACCGTCCGGTGATCCTTGCGGAATTGGATGACCGGTTGTTGTCCGGTTTCGGGACTTGTTGTGCCAATGTATGCCGTTTTCTGGAAGAGCAGGGGTATCAAGTTTTGGATGCGCGAACTGGCGGAGCCATTAGGGGAAGGCAGGGCGACACCATATTGGCGGTCCCGGCGAAAGGGGTTGCCGGGCATTCCCAAAAACAGGATCCGGCGAAATGAGTGCTCCACGGGTCAGTGTGATCATGCCCGTTTATAACGGGGAGAAATACCTCCGTTCTGCGGTGGACAGCATCCTTCGGCAAACCTTCCGCGATTTTGAACTGATGGTTGTGGATGACGGCTCCACTGATGGCACGGCCGGAATCCTGACGTCCATCCGTGATCCGAGGCTGACAGTTCTCAGGCAACCCTCGAACATGGGGGTAGCCGCAGCGCTGAATCGTGCCATGTTCGAGGCGCGGGGGGATTTCGTTTTTCGGATGGATTCCGATGATATTGCGGTTCGGAACCGTTTGGAATTGCAGATCCGGTTTCTTGAAGCACATCCGGAGGTGGCTCTGTGTGGTGGTTCGGTGAAACGGTTTGGCGAAGTCGGGGGCGTTGTGCGGTATCCCCGCACCCGCGCCGGAATCCAGGCGCAGATGCTCTTCAATCCTCCATTTGCCCATCCTGCGGTGGCTTGGAGACGGAATGCCTTTGATGAACTCGGGCTCTGCTACGAGGAGGAGATTCCGACCGCGGAGGACTACGACCTTTGGGTCCGTGCCTGTCGGGTTTTGGAGGCCGCCAATATGGATCCTGTTCTGCTGCACTACCGGGTGGATCACAAAGTCAAACTGAGTGCATACGTTGTTCAGCAAATCGAGGGCGCACGCAGGATACGGAGGGATTTGCTGGGTCCTTGGAGTGCCTCCATTTCAGTGGCGGAATGGGAGGTGTTTCATCGGATTTGTGAGGGTTCGAATGCCGCCGGAAGGGAACAGTGGATGGATGGGCTGAACTGGCTGTCAAAAATGGCTGTGTTGAACCGTGAGATCCCTTTGGTGGATTGCAAGTGTCTGTCGGACCGATTGGCGGTGTATTTGTATGATTTGACGTTCTCCCATCTTAGCTATGTTTCGATGCGGGATCTTATGTCTCTATCGGTGAGTCGGCGCCGGTCGGAGCCGTTTCTTTCCGGTAACCGCATCCGGTGCCTTTTGATTCGCAAGCTCATGCTACCCGGGAGGCACCGATGAAGGGTGCGTCTGACAATCCGGATGACGGACCTCCGGATGTGCTTCATGTCAATATATCGGACGGGGGAGGTGGCGTCGGTCGCGCCGCGTATCGGCTGCATCGCGGGCTATTAAGGCTGGGTATGCGGTCCCGCATGTGGGTGGATCATAAAACCACGGATGATCCGACGGTTTGGGGCCCTCAGTCCTCTGTAGGAAAG
>JAFGAQ010000121.1 GCA_016933595.1 Opitutales bacterium
AGACCGGTGGCATCCAATACCCGCGTTTTGGCGTCGGGTAACGCCGGCTGTGGCTCCCCGTCGGGAGTCTGAGCCGTCTCCGGATGGATCACCGGCTGAACAACCTCGGCGGGAGGAGTTTCCGGTTGCAACGCCAGCCCTCCGCTGAGACTGCGCGCCTTGAAACCGTGCTGTTGGAGCACACGTGCGGCAAAGTAGCTCATCTTCCCTTTTGCACAAACAGTGAGGACCGGCTTGGCCGGATCGATTTCCTGAAGACGCTGCCGCAGTTCCTCCAACGGAATATTCAGCGCCCCCGGAATGCCTTTGATATTGGATACCACCGCTGGCCGCACATCCACAATCTGGGCATCCGGTCCGATTGCATCGAGGGTGTCGACCGGATCAAGCAATCCATCGAGCCGGTTGAGCGCGGCAAATCCGGCAATGTTGACCACATCCTTGGCGGAACCGAAGGGCGGCGCGTAGGACAACTCAAGGTGCTCGAGATCCGCAAGCGCCATTTTTCCCCGGATCGCAGTCGCCATAACATCAATCCGTTTGTCGACTCCCTTCGGGCCAACAGCCTGGGCCCCCAGAATGCGTCCGGTGCTTTTGTCCCAAAGGATGCGCAAGGTTAGGTCCTGAGCTCCCGGGAAATAGCTGGCGTGATGGAAATCCGTCACGGTAGTGCCCTCGAACTCGACTTTTGAAGCACGGAGGCGCGCCTGATTGCATCCGGTGATGCCCGCATCGACTCCAAACACCCGCACAATCGAGGTTCCAATCGATCCCGGATAGGGCCGCGCTGATTCGGGAATCAGAATGTGGTCGGCCGCCACCCTTCCCTGACGGTTGGCAGGTCCACCAAGCGGAATGGACGATGAATTGCCCAGTATCGGATCCGGCGTTTCCGCCACATCACCGACAGCGTAGATGTCCGGGTCGCTGGTCTGCTGCCATTCATTGACAACGATGTGTCCACGCGGGCCAAGGGTGAGGCCTGCCTCTTTTGCAAGGGCGCTTTCAGGGCGCACCCCGATCGAGAGGATCACAAGATCGGCAAGAACCCTTGTCCCGGATTTCAACCATGCCTCCACAGCATCGGGCCGGCTCGTAAAGGACTCGACGGCATCTCCAAGAATCACCTGGACCCCGGCTTTGCGGAGCGCATTCTCCACGGGCCGGACCAGATCCGGGTCCATCTGCGGCAATACTTGTTTTTGCAACTCAACAAGCGTGACTTCCTTTTTCAGGTGGGTGAGTTGTTCCGCCATTTCCAGCCCGATGAACCCGGCCCCAATCACCAGAACCCGCTGACTGGTGGTCGCCAGTGACTTGATCCGGTCCATGTCCTCCAGATTGCGCAGTGTCAGGATGCGGGGATCGTCCAAACCCGGCAAGGGTGGACGTATGGGCGATGCCCCCGGGGAGAGGATTAGCTTATCGTAAGGCGCATCAAAGGTGTCGCCTGACACGAGGTTTCTCACCTGAATGGATTTTGCCTCGCGATTGATCGAAAGCACCTCATGCCGGATATGGGCATCCACGTTCAGGGTAGCCTTGAGGGATTCCGGAGTCTGAAGCGCGAGTCGGCTCCGCTCGGGAATTTCCCCGCCAATGTGATAGGGAAGACCGCAATTGGCGAAGGACACATCCGGGCCTTTTTCAAACAAGGTGACCGATGCATGTTCATTGAGGCGGCGGGCACGGGCAGCCGCACTGGCGCCCCCGGCGACAGCACCGACGATGACAATACGGGGAGCAGAAGCGGTAGGAGATTTGGCTTTTTTCATATGAGAAGATAAGGATGTTCTTATGCCTTTGGCGCGGGTTTGTTTGAGTTGGAAAATTACAATTCAGGGCATGGCCATGCCCGCAGCTTCGATCCCACCGGATTGCGTTCCGTTTTCGCAGTCGTGGGTGCCGAGCGTCTGTTGGAAAGCGCGGCAAAAATTCCGCAGTCGATCCAGCCTCAGACGGTAAATCATGCGGGTGTGCTGACTGGTAGCTTCCAGCAAATCAATCCGTTGGAGCACCTTCAGGTGCTGCGACACCGTAGCCTGCGCCAACGGCATTCGCTCCACCAGTTCTCCACAGCACAAACCGTCGGGATGCTTCATGAGCTCGGTAACAATAGAGATCCTGGCAGGATGGCCCAATCCTTCGGCAAACTCCGCCAAGGCAATAGTGTGTGCGGGAAAAAGATTGGATTTGTCGAGAGCCATGATCGTATAATTGCGATATTGAACACGCCTGTCAAGCGGCTTTCGTCAAATTTCCTGTCAAAATGCATTCCCAATGGATAACCCGGTATCCTTGACTTGCCCGCTACCCAGGCGCATGGTAGCCCCTGTGACATGGCGCTGACACACTCACGTGTCATTCAGAAGAACCGTCATCCAATTGTTTCAACCCAACCGATCACAGTCCAATGCAGTTCCTTCTATCCGCTCTTTCGATGGTATCGGTCAGCCTTCTTCAAGGTCTGGCAAGCGACACTCCAGAACAGCTTCTTGGGAAAATGACACTGGAGGAAAAAATCGGGCAAATGAACCTCTACGCCTCGGAGTGGGATCTCACCGGCCCCCCTCCGACCGAAGGTTCCAACGCTGACAAGTACGAACACATCCGCACCGGAAAAGTGGGTGGTGTCCTGAATGTCACGGGGGCCGACGCAGCACGGAGAATGCAGCAACTCGCGGTGGAGGGTTCCCGACTGGGAATTCCCCTTCTCTTCGGATATGACGTCATCCACGGTTATCGCACCTCATTCCCCATTCCACTCGGGGAGTCATCCAGCTGGAACCTCGAGCTCATGGAACAGACCGCCCGGATCAGCGCGATTGAAGCCACCGCAGCCGGCATCAACTGGGTGTATTCGCCGATGATCGACACCTTCCGCGATCCCCGTTGGGGACGGGTCATGGAAGGAAGCGGAGAAGACCCCTTCCTAACCTCAAAGATTGCCGCTGCCAAAGTCCGCGGGTATCAGGGAACCGATCTTTCCCGCCCCGATACGCTGGCGGCATGCGCCAAGCATTTCGCGGGATACGGATTCCCGGTAGCCGGGCGCGATTACAACACCACGATATTGGACGGACGCACCCTCCACAACATCATCCTCCCACCCTTCAAAGCAGCGGTCGACGCCGGGGTGAGATCCGTTATGAATTCCTTCAACCTGATTGATGGGATCCCCGCGACCGCCCACGCCGGCCTGCAGCGCGACCTCCTGAAAGGAAAATGGAAGTTCGACGGGTTTGTCGTTTCGGACTGGGCATCCATCGCCGAGATCGCGGTTCACGGAGCTGCCTCCGACCTCAGACAAGCAGCCCAACGGGCCATTCTAGCGGGCTCCGATATGGACATGGAGTCCTTTGCGTATGTCACCCACTTGGCAGGCTTGGTCGAAGAAGGGTTGGTTTCAGAGGCATGGATAGATGATGCGGTCCTCAGGATCCTCCGCGTTAAAACCGAACTGGGACTATTCGATGATCCCTACCGTTACATCGACGCGACCCGCGAAAGAGAGGCCCTCCTCCGGCCTGCGCACCTTGACCTTGCATTGGACGCCGCCATTCAATCGATCGTCCTCCTCAAAAACGCCACAAACCTCCTGCCGCTTGACAAAGATGCCGGGAAAATCGCCTTGATAGGCGCACTTGCCGACGACAAAGACAGTCCCCTTGGCAATTGGAGGGGAATGGCCATCGAGAACTCGGCTGTTTCAGTTGTGGAAGGGTTCCGGAACCTCGGGGTGGACTTCACATGGACCAAGGGAGTGAAACTCGCCATGAACCCGGGAAAAATGGCCGATTTGGTCAATGTGAACACCACGGATCGCAGTGGGTTTGAGGAAGCTATCCGACTCGCCCGCGAATCTGAGGTCGTCGTTATGGTCTTGGGCGAACTCGGCCATCAGACGGGAGAAGGTAGGAGCCGGGCTGATATCGGGCTTCCGGGCCTGCAACAGGAACTGCTCGAAGCGGTTCACGCTGTGAATCCCAACATCGTCCTCGTGCTCATGAATGGCCGCCCGCTCATTATTCCGTGGGCTGCCGAAAACGTTCCCGCCATTCTCACGGCATGGCACGGAGGATCACGCGCCGGAGACGCGATAGCCCGCGTCATCTTTGGCTTGGAAAACCCCTCGGGCAAACTGACCATGTCCTGGCCAGGATCCATTGGACAGATCCCGGTCTACTACAACCACGACCGGACCGGCCGTCCGGACGCCAATCCCTCCGTGTTCTGGTCCCATTACAATGATGAGTCGAATGAGCCCCTCTATCCGTTTGGTCATGGATTGAGCTACACCTCATTCGGGTATTCCGAACTGCAGGTTACCCCTTCCGGGCCGCGGACCATCGATGTGGCCGTCCGGGTCAGCAACCTCGGCCAGCGTTCCGGAACGGAAGTTGTCCAGCTCTACCTGACGGATCCGGTTGCACAAGCGGTGCGCCCGGTCAAGGAACTCAAAGGATTCGCTCGGGTCACGCTTGCTCCAGGAGCATCAACAGTGCAACGGTTCCGGCTCACGAAATCGGACCTCGGGTATTTCCTTCCAGACGGAAGCTTTACCTTTGAGCCCGGCGAATTCATCCTGACAGTGGGCCCAACCGGAACGCTCTCACAACAAGTAAGCGTCTCAGACTAAACACCGGTGGTATGAGATCTGGACAAGCCTCGCAGCTCAACCTTTGTATATTCAACCATCAGAATTGATACTTGGCCGACGAACGAAAGGGGAAAACCCAACCTGTCTTATCCAAAAATGTGACCCAATCATTAGTGGGCCTCATCCCATATTCTCAGGACCGCTCTCCCTGAAAACGGCTTCGAGATGGGTCTGAGACAATTTCCCTTTTTCATCACGCGGGATGGAATCCATGCATTTCCAGAGCTTCGGGAGC
>JAFGAQ010000122.1 GCA_016933595.1 Opitutales bacterium
ACAGCGATCCCAAGCCGGTGTTCGTTCGATCCTATTCCTTCTCCTCCTTTGGAACATCCAGCATGTGCATCGGAATGCCCAACAACTGGATGTGCCCCATCTTCTCAGCCTTCGTCCGAAGGTAGTCTTTGTTGTACGGATTCTCGTTTCCGATGGACGGAAGGATTTCCTCAATCTCAATACCGTGACTCAGGATGGCGTCGATTTTCTCCGGATTATTGGTGTTGAGTCGAATCCGGTGCACCCCGAGATCCAGCAATACCTCCGCAGCCATATCAAAGTCACGAAGGTCGCCGGCAAATCCCAGCATGTGGTTCGCTTCGAGCGTATCCGCACCTTTTTCCTGAAGGTTGTAGGCTTTGACCTTGTTTCCAAGTCCGATCCCACGCCCTTCCTGTTGCAAATAGATCAGGATGCCCCCTTCCTTGCGTCCCATGTGCTCGAGCGCATAAACCAACTGCTCGCGGCAATCGCATTTCATGGAGCCCAGAACCTCGCCCGTGAAACACTGTGAATGGATGCGAACAAACGGCGTCTTGTGAATGAGGTCCAAGCCGTCGGAAATCATCACAATCAGTTCTTCATTCCGTTCATTCCGGTAGATGATCAGGTCGAAAAATCCGTACAGGGTCGGCAACCGGCAGGAAGAGTATTTCTGAAGGCTCATGCTGGCAATCGTCTATTGACTGGTAAAAAAGTGAAAAAGCCAACGAGAGACCGTTAGCTTTCCGTGGCAAGCCGGACAGGCTTCTGCCCGCCCTGGTCACCTTCGAAGAATCCGTGCAATTGACGCATACGGGTAGGATGCCGCATCTTGCGCAACGCCTTCGCTTCAATCTGCCGGATACGCTCACGCGTCACATTGAACTGACGCCCCACTTCTTCCAACGTGCGGCTGTAACCGTCCGTCAAACCAAAGCGCAGGGAGAGCACGCGGCGCTCCCGTTCGTGAAGACTGTCGAGCACATCCACCATCTTCTCGCGGAGCATGCTGTAGGCAGTCATATCGTAGGGATTCTCAGCCCCCTTGTCCTCGATAAAGTCGCCAAAATTGGTATCGTCACTATCCCCGACAGGGCTCTGCAAGCTGATCGGTTGCTGGGCCATTTTCATGATGGTCTGCACCTTGTCGATGGGCAATTGCATCTCCTGCGCCACTTCCTCGGCCGTCGGCTCATGGCCCAGCTCCTGAAGCAGCATCTTCTGCACCTGAATGACCTTGTTCAGGGTCTCAATCATGTGCACGGGGATACGGATCGTGCGCGCTTGATCCGCAATTGAACGGGTAATCGCCTGACGAATCCACCAGGTAGCATAGGTGGAGAACTTGTAGCCGCGACGATACTCGAACTTTTCCACGGCCTTCATCAAGCCCATGTTCCCCTCCTGGATCAGGTCGAGGAAGGACAATCCACGGTTCGTGTATTTCTTTGCGATACTGATCACCAAACGCAGATTCGCCTCCACCATTTCCGTGCGGGCAGCCTGCGCATCCCGAATACCACGCCTGACTTCACGAACCAGCTCAACCAATTTCGTTGGTGGTACCCGGTACTCGCGTTCGATGCATTCCAAACGCTTTTCCAAGGAAGCCCGGTCAATCTTCTGATGACGTTTCGTGATTCCCTTTTCCGACAGTTTGATCTGCTCGTCGATGCGCTCGATCTCGCGCACCACACAATCCAATCGGGGAATGAACTCCTCGAAAACCTTCAGTTTGAAACAGAACTTCTTGTGAATCGCCCGAAGCTGCTCCTCCATCTTGTCGTAGCGGGTTTTCGAGCGCTTGCGGTTGCTGGGATTGTCGTTATTGCAGTAGTCCTCCCATGCCTTGTCCATTTTGTCCTGAAGGCCCTCAGCCTCAGCCAACCATTCCGGAAGCGTCTTGAAATACTGTTCGCGGCTATCGATTTTCTTATCCAGAACCACCTGATCGAAGCGTTCCTCGCGACTCAAAAGCTTCCGTGCCACATCCATCTGGAAAGCATTGGAAACCGCATACTCGAAAAGGGAATTCTGCGCGTGCTGTTCCGCCTTTTCAATGCGCTTCGAGATGGCCACTTCCTGCTCCCTTGTGAGCAGAGGCACTTGCCCCATTTGCTTGAGGTACATGCGGACCGGATCATCCAGGATATCCGCCTGCGGCCCGCGCTGACTCTCTTCCTGCTCAAGGTCCTCCCGACGTTTCCGGAGCGTTTCGACCTCTCCGGTATCGAGGATCCTCAGTTCAAGGTTATTGAGAATCGTGATGACTTTCTCAATCTCGGCCGGGTTGCTCGCACGCTCACCCAAGGCCTTATTGATCTCCTTATAGGTAACATGGCCCTGTTCCTTGGCCAAACGAATCAATGCCCGAACCTTGTCGTTGATCTTTTTACTGGTTCGCCTCCTGCGGGTGGAACCCTCTTCGGTCAACTCATCCTCGCCCTCCACATCATCATCCTCAAAAGCCTCGTGGGATGCAAAGATTTCGGCCTCAGTATCGCGAGGCACCACCGGGTTAAGTTCCAAATCCGCTTTCTTTCCCGGACTGCCTTTCGTTTTCGGCTTGGCAGATTCCTCGATGCCCGAGCCAGACGCCGTTTTCCTGGGAGTTTTCTTGACCGCTGGTGCTTTGGATGCCTTTTCAGCCTCCGGCTTCTTTTTGCCGCGGGATACCATTGCCGACTCGCTTTTGATCGCAGAGTCAGCCTTGGGTCGCTTCTCCTTGGAAGCAGCCTTTGCCAATTTGGCTTTGGTTGTCTTCTTTTTGGAAGCGCCTGCCTTTGAAGAAGTTGCCTTGACGTTTTTCGAGTCTCTCTGAGCCATTTCCTGAACTGCGATGAATTCGATGCGGGCCGAGCCGCAAAAACTGTTGGTTATTACATTGTCCTTCGGGATAGTCAAGAAGCTCTAAGATTAAATCAGTTCCCCCTGTATTTCAATAAGCATAACTAATAATGTTGCCGAATTGATTGCCCCACCTATTGCCGGACTTCGCTCTATCCAAGCCGTGAAGGCGGGTGGATACCGAAGGTTTTGCTCGATATCGATCCCGGCTTGATGTATCGCTTCCTCCCAGTTAACTGATCCAGTATTCATGCAAGCGCCTGACCATCCCGTATCCGGTCCGTCACCGGTCATCACCGACATCGTGGTTCCCGTTCAAGCGTCGGAAAACCAAGAGGCATGGAAAAGCGCGATCGCGGAGCGTCTCGGAATCAGCACCTCCTCGATCCGTGGCATGCGCTTGCTCAAACACTCGATCGACTCGAGGCAGCGCAATATCAAAGCACAGCTCCGCATCATGGTTGGAATCGGAGCCGACCTACCTCCCCAACCCCCACTCTCCAACACGCTCCCTATTGTTCCAAGCGGAGCTCCTGTGCTTCTGATCGTCGGATGTGGTCCCTGCGGGATGTTCGCAGCGATCCGGGCGATTGAACTCGGATGGAAACCCGTCATCCTGGAGCGGGGCAAAGATGCATCCACCAGGCGACGGGACCTCGCTCCCATTCTTCGCGAAGGCCGGGTGATTCCAAATTCAAACTACTGCTTCGGAGAAGGCGGGGCCGGGACCTTTTCGGATGGCAAGCTCTACACCCGCGCCACAAAACGGGGACCGGTTCAGCGGGTTTACGAGGTTTTTGTCGCAAATGGCGCTCCCGAAAGGATCCTGATCGACGCGCACCCGCACATCGGGTCCAACCTTCTCCCGCGGGTTGTGATGTCGATCCGCGACAGCATCATCGCAGCCGGCGGCGAAGTTCACTTCGGACAACGCATGACGCGGCTTATCACCGATCCCAAATACGGATCCGCATGCGGAGTCGAAACCGCCGAAGGTCTCACCTTCAGCGCTGATGCCGTCCTGCTGGCGACGGGCCACAGTGCACGGGATGTTTACCGCCAGTTTGCCGGTCAAGGGATACGCATGGAGGCAAAACCCTTCGCAGTGGGAGTCCGGATCGAGCACGAGCAATCGCTCATTGATGCGATTCAATACCACCTGCGTCCTGGGGAAACCCGTCCCCGCTACCTCCCGGCGGCGCGATACAATCTGGCAACCAAGATACGCGACCGGGGCGTCCATTCTTTTTGCATGTGCCCCGGAGGCTTCATTGTTCCCTGCGCTACCGAAAACGATGAAGTCGTCGTGAATGGGATGTCACTATCCCGTAGGGATTCCCGATTCGCCAACAGCGGAATCGTTGTCACGATTGAACCCGAGGATACCACCGCCCTTGAAAGCGAACATGGCATACTTGCCGGAATCGCATTTCAACGCCAACTTGAAGTCGCTGCCGCAGTTGCGGGCGGAGGCATGCAGAAAGCACCGGCTCAACGCGCTGTCGACTTTATTGCCGGTAAGCTCTCCTCCAATCTACCCGAAACCAGCTATTTCCCGGGAATCACGCATGCGCCTCTGCACGAAATACTTCCTGCCTTTATTGTCGAACGCATGAGAGAGGGACTGGAGCTTTTTGGGCGTCAGATGCCGGGTTTTCTGAACAAGGATGCGCTGTTGATCGGATTTGAAACCCGCACCAGTTCGCCGCTTCGCATTCCAAGGGACCCCGATACCTTTCAGCACCCCGACATACCGATGTTGTTTCCGTGCGGCGAGGGAGCGGGGTTCGCCGGTGGAATCGTGTCCGCCGCACTCGACGGGATGAAAGGAGCGGAGTGCGCATGCACGGCAATCAAAGCACAAAGCGCAAAGACATCACCGCTGCCACAAAAACCACAAACCAGTTGAGATCCCTCCATCGCCCAGAGCCAACCTTGATCACCACATAGGAGATCATGCCGAATGCGATACCTTCAGCGATCGAATACGTGAACGGAATCATGGTCACGGTGAGAAACACGGGAACCAGCTCGCTCATGTCATCCATCCGGATGCTGGCGATCGGGGTCATCATCATCGCCCCGACCACGACCAAAGCCGAGGCCGTTGCGGCAGGTGGAATCATTAGAAAAACGGGCGCAAACACCAATGCGAGCAGAAAACACACTGCCGCGCTCAGAGCCGTCAGCCCCGTGCGACCGCCTTCTGCCACACCGGATGCACTTTCCACGTATGTTGTGACCGTTGAGGTGCCAAGCACGGCTCCCAGCGTGGTGCCAATTGCGTCTGCAAACAAGGCGGGCTTAACCCGGGGAATCCGCCCCTCCTCATCCAGCATACCCGCCTTGGTCGATACGCCAATCAAGGTACCCAAGGTATCAAAGAGATCCATGAAGAGAAAGGTAAACACCACCACCACCATGTCGCCGGAAAACAACGCGCCCCATTCAAATTGGAACAAAAGGGGCGCAAGAGAAGGCGGGCTCCAGTCAAACTGATCCGGAAGCGTCGTTACGCCAAGAGGAATCCCCGCAAGCGTTGCCAACAGCATACCGATGAGAAGGGCACCCCGCACCTTTCGCGCCAACAGCAACGCGACCAGACACACCGTCACCAGCGCGAGAACGGGACCGGGATGGGCACCCGCATCCTTCAAATCCACCAGACTGATAATCGTTGCCGGATTCGAAACCAGAACACCCGCATTCTGCAGCCCTATAAAGGCAATAAACACACCAATTCCCACCGATATGGCCTGCTTGAGACTGTGTGGGATCGCATGAATGAGCCACTCCCGCACATTGCACGCTGTCAGTATCACAAAGATCAAACCTTCGATCAACACAGCCGTCAGCGCAAACTGCCATGTGTGTCCCATTCCCAAACAAACCGTGTACGCAAAGAAGGCATTCAAACCCATTCCCGGCGCCAGAGCGAAGGGAAGGTTCGCCGCAAATGCCATCACGAGGGTCGCGACACAGGCCGACAACGCGGTCGCTGTGAAGACGGCCCCTCTGTCCATCCCAGCCGCGCCCAGGATGTCCGGATTGACCGCCAGAATGTAGGCCATGGTCAGAAAGGTGGTGAATCCAGCCAGTAGCTCAGTCCGGATGGTCGATCCATTTTCGCGCAGTTTGAAAAGCTTCTCTATCATGGGGTCGTCATTTTGGAAAAGGCATTCAGTCCTTTGGGGCACCTATTGCAAAAAATTGGAACGGATGCGGGGTAGGCACAAGTGGGAAAAGCCTGAAGCGCATTTCACTATCAGGCAAGAATAGGATGATGCGATGCGCATATAACCGACAACAGGAATGCATCCATCAGATATGCACATGACCAAGGTTTCTGCTTCCAATGGAACGACAATTCACTAGCCTCCACGGTCGTGAAACGGTTCAGGCTATCATCCAATCGCACGCGCGAAATCGTCTACACCACACTGGCAGGGGTCAGCGGGTGCCTGGTTGCACTTGGATTTGCCCATGGGATTGACCTGCTGCACAACTGGATATGGGTCCCGCTAAGCCATGCGGGTTGGAAAGCCTTCGCCGGAGTCGGACTGTTGGTGCTTTGCTCGGTCGGATTGATCACGGGCTGGATGGTTGGCAAAATCGCACCGGAAGCTGCCGGCAGCGGAATCCCACAACTCAAGGTTTCCTACTGGCGGGATATGGCCCGCATCCGCACCCGTCTCATCATCGTCAAATTCTTCGCCGGTATTCTGTCTGTCGGAGGAGGCATGAGCATGGGACGGGAAGGCCCCACGGTCCAGCTGGCCGGTGGAGTTGCCTCCATCATTGGACAAAAGCTCGGTGTCGCGGGTTTCCAACTGCGGGCCATGACAGCCTGCGGTGCTGCGGCTGGCCTGGCGGCCGCTTTCAATACACCGATCGCATCCGTAACCTTCGTCTTGGAAGAGGTGCTCGAAAACCTCAACAGCCGCTTGGTCGGACGAATCCTGCTCGCATCGTTCGCATCGGTTTTTGTGCTCTACCTGCTCGCGGGTGAATCCCCCAGCCTGGCCTTACCACGGTCCTTGCACTTCGATTGGCTCATTTACCTGCTTGTGATCCCCGCCAGCGCATGCGCCACACTCACCGGAGCCGCATTCCAGCAGGCTGCACTCTCGTGGCGCAAGCACATCCGGACAAAAGCCTCCGTCCCGGTAATCATCCGTCCGATGATCGGCGCGCTCATCACGTGGGGTGCCGCAACTGCGGCTTTCTTTTGGACAGGACACATCGGTGTGATCGGTCTTGGATATGGGGACCTCAACACTTGTCTGACCGGCTCCATCGCGCTGTCCACTCTCTTCATCCTGCTGGTGGGCAAATGGATCGCCACAACCGCAAGCTATGCGTGGGGAGGCTGCGGCGGCATCTTCGCTCCCACCCTTTTTATCGGGGCATTTTCCGGCGCATGTTTCGCCGCGTTGATGGCACGGATCATCCCTTTGCCGCCCGACGCCATCCCGATTCTCGCAGTGGTTGGAATGAGCGCATGCCTGGGTTCGGTCGTCAGGGCTCCGGCCACCTCGATTTTGATTGTTTTTGAGATGACTCACGATTTCGCGATCGTTCCCCCTCTTATGCTGGGGGCCCTCATCAGCCAAATGCTCAGCCGCAAACTGTGCGCGGAAAACTTCTATTCACAGGTCATTCTCGACGACGGGATTGACCTCACTCCACACAAAAGCGTCCAGGATTTTTCGGAATGGAAGAAACGGCGGATCGCCTCATTCGCAACTTTTCCGGTCCGCACACTACCCTCCGACGATGCCCGGCAGGCTCGATTGATCCTCAGCGAAACTCCCTTCAATGCCTATCCGGTATATACCCCTGAGAGTGGTCTTGTCGGGGTCATCGCCCGTTCTCAGATTCCCGCCGACGAAAGTGCTCCAAAAGAATGGACGCTGGCCAAGGCAACCACGGTGCCAATGGATGCCACCCTGGACCAGGTGGAAGCCTCCCTGGTCGAGGCAACTCTCGGGCTGGTGATCGTGGTGGACACCAACAACGTGCCGCTGGGTGTTTTCACCCTCCATGATCTGCTGCGCTGCCAGCTCTCGCTCATGGAGAACGCCTGAGCATAAAAAGGATGCATTTGCGCTATCCGCCCGTCAATTTCGTGTAAAATCATCCGCATTTCATTCATCCATCCTTTTCTTTTGAGGATTCACTCCTCAAACTGAATCTCAAAAGGAGGGCCGGACCACCCGTCATTACGGAGTGGCAGGCTTTGACCTACTCGACACACACCGATGAAGCATTTTCCCGCCGGTATCCTTGTGGCGGTTGCCTCCATATGGGCAACGGCTTTACCAGTGTACGGAGGAAAAATCACGGGACTGCCCCTCTATTCGGTCTATGATTATCAACAACTCAACACCGAGCTCTCCTCCTCGCGTTTGATCGAGGATTCGATTCATCGGATTCTGGCCATAGAGGAGGGAACGTTGCTGGCATTCGATGGGCGCGATTGGACTCCGGCGATCGAGAGAAACGAGAACACACCCGACTGGGTCATCGCCGTCTCGAAAAGCCCCGATGGAACCCTCTATGCGGGAACGATCGGAAACTGGGGATATTTGCTTCCACACAAAGACGGACGGTATATGTTCCGGTCCATCAGCGAGGACCTGGACCGCCGATGGGCATCCACCAGCCGCTTCGACACGATCGTGCCCTCTGGGAATGGAGCGCTATTTGCCGCCCAAAACGGAGTGGTGGTGTATGAAAAGGGTGGTGGCACACACGTCTATCGTGACATCCAACAGACCACCCATGCATTCTGGCATCATGACTCCTATTATGTCGCCCGAAGGAACGCCAACATGATCCGGATCAAACCCGGCCAGACACCCGAAAACTGCGCATGGACCACCCCCGCCCCGCCGGACTGCGTATTCATCGGACACATGTATTCGGAGAATGGGATCGTCCTTTTATCCCAAAACCACGGATTCTTCCTGCTCACCGAATCAGGACCAGAGGCTTTTTCCTGTCCCGCAGATCCGCTGATCCGGAAAGGGTCCGGACAATTGGTAACACTCAGCAACGGGTATGTGGCAATCGCCATCGACAG
>JAFGAQ010000123.1 GCA_016933595.1 Opitutales bacterium
CTGCAGGTGAATTGCAGTGGATGCTGGGAGCCGTTTTTTTCTTGGCTTGCCACGGGTTAGTCAGAAGGATGCGCCCTTTGAAACCCGCTGTGAAACGAGTCCTGTTAGTTAATCCGAATACCTGCGACAATCCTTATCCAGTCTATCCGCTGGGCATTGCATATGTGGAGGGTGTGTTGCGTCGTGCGGGTGTTGAGACCCGGATCGTGGACCTCAATCTCGACAGTTGGGAATCGGTGGCTGAAACCCTGCGGAGCTTTCAGCCGGATTGGATTGCGCTGAGTCTGCGCAACATCGATGATGTCCGGATCAGTGTCCGCGAGTTTTTCGTCGACGCGGTGCGCGCCCTCATCCGGAGGATACGTGATGCGTGCAATGCCCCGGTCATCCTTGGCGGAAGCGGGTTTTCGGTGATGCCCCGTGAGATTTTCGAGTATTGTGGTCCCGACTACGGGATTTCCGGGGAAGGGGAGGCGCCGATGGCGGCTTTGATTGCCGGGCAGTCGCCCGAGTCGATTCCAGGTCTGGTCTATGAGGATGCATCGGGCGTGATTCAAGTGAATCCGGTTCAAATGTATGGAGGATTCAAAACCGATATCCCCTTGCGGGATCCGAGGCTCTTTGCCTACTACCTACGGGACGGGGGAATGGCCAACATTCAGACCCAGCGCGGATGCCCCTTGAAATGCTGCTATTGCACCTATCCCGTTATTGAGGGACGGCGCTACAGAAAAAGGGATGGGGCTTCGATTGCGGACGAGTTCGAATCGCTGAAGTCGATGGGTGCCCGCTATGTCTTTGTTGTGGATTCGGTTTTCAACACATCCGCTGAGCATGTCCGGGGCGTTTGCGAGGCGTTGATTGCGCGTGGGTCTCCCTTGCCCTGGGGGTGCTTCATGCGGCCGAAGCACTTGGATCGTGATCTGGTTGATCTACTAAAAGCATCCGGCCTGCGGCATGTTGAATTCGGTTCCGACAGTTTATCGGATCGGGTTCTGAAAAGTTACCACAAGGATTTCACGTTTGAAGACATCCGTGAAAGCTCGGAACTCATGCTGAGTGCAGGGATCGACTTCTGCCATTTTGTCATTTTCGGAGGTCCGGGAGAAACCGCCGGGACCCTTTCGGAATCGTTCGAGAACTCGAAGCGGATTCATCATGGGCTTTTTTTTCCGTCGATTGGGATGCGGGTGTATCCGCGCACCTCACTTCACAGTGTGAGTGTGGCCCAAGGGGGCGATGCCAGCCATTCCAGTTTGCTGATGCCCAGCTACTACATCGCGCCTGGGCTGACAGAGGCGGGGCTGATGGACCGTATTTCGGACTTCGCGAGGGAGTCCGCAAACTGGGTCGATCTGGAACACAGTCCGGCTTTTGATGAAGTCTCGCGGCGCTTGCGCAAAAAAGGGGTCGTGGGACCCCTTTGGAATTACCTGAGTGTGCTCAGGCGCTTGAGTTGATGTGCTGGCCTGTGCTCCGTTTGCGGCATCCCGCTATTGGAAGCACAGGCGGGTATTGGAACAGAAACCGCTTACATGCGGGCAAGATAGGCCGGGATGTCCTTCTTGAGGTTCTTGATCCATTTTTCCGGATCTTCGGGAATCCGGTTACTTTTCTTCACCTTGTAGGAATCCGAGAACAGCTCAACACTGGTGGCCTCCATAACGATCGTGATCGTAGAGTCGTATCCCCGGTGCTCGAGGTGGATGATCAACTGATCCGGGCTGTCCTTAACGAGTTCCCACTCGCGGGCCAAAGCTGCCTGAATAGCAGCCTTGCGCACCTGCTCCAGTGTATAACCGGATGGGAGGGTTACTTTCCCGACGCTGTGTCCGGCTATCTTGGCGGACTCCACAGCGGCCGGAACTGCCGCTTGATCCATAACCGCCGGTTCTTCGGCGATGGCCACCGATGCGCACACGGGCAGCAAGCTGAACAGACTGACTTTGAGAATATTGTGCATGATAGTAAGCGTTGATTAGTAGTATTCCCGTGAGGTTGATCTCAAGGAAAGGCAAAATGATGATCCTTGGGCGCTCGGAAAGCAAGCCTGTGTGTTGAGACGGCGGTTTCTTCTTCTGGATTTGATTAGCTTCGGTTGGAGGTCATTTTTCCTTCTTCTCAAGTTATTGCTTCATCGATGCGGTTTTTGGCCGAAGATAGGAGAATACCATTACCGCAAACCATTGAACAGCATGAGCAGTGAAACCAAA
>JAFGAQ010000124.1 GCA_016933595.1 Opitutales bacterium
ATTTGCCAGCATGCCTGCCCCGTGAGCCCCGAGGCGATCCGCGTCGAAGGACTCACCGAACACGAAACCGCCGAAACAAAGAAGAGTAAACCTCTTGAAAATGTTCCCGATTTGTCCGAAGGTTTCCCCTTCTAATCCCCTTTCCTGCTGAATCATGCACAAGCCTTCTTCAGAAGTATCCGGATGGTCCGACCGAATGGTCACCGAGCTCACCATGCTCCTCGGTCTCACCACCCTCATGCCATACCTTGCGCACATCCTTCCCGCATGGGATGATTCCCCGCTGGGCGCGCGCCTTCTGCCCATCTTTTTCGCGCCGCTTGTTGCCGTGTTTTCCGACCGGCCCAAAGTCAGTATGGCGCTCGCCTTTATCGCGCCGTGGGCCAACCACCTTCTTCTTGGAATGCCTTCGCTTTCGGTGGCGACAATCCTCACCTTCGAGCTCTTCCTGTTTACGGTCATCCTTCAGTTGATGCTGGCCTACTTCAAAAAAGCATCCTGGATGGGGCCGGCAGCCTATTTCATGGTCAAGCCATTCTCGGCGCTCCTGCTGTGGATTTTGCCCCTTGTCCCCGCTTCACCGCTTACCTTTGTTGTCGACTCCATTTCAACGGCATGGCCCGGCATCCTCCTGCTCGGGCTGATTGGCTACATTTGCAACCTGTATTCCAACAGTCGGTGAGCACAAAGCCACGGGTTTCATTCGAAGCCATTGCGTCCCGTATCCGTGAGACCGGCTTCGCCGACGCGGATGCAGTAGTCGGCATCCTTACCGGAGGCGTGGTTCCAGCGGCCATGATTGCTTTTCACCTGGGGCTTCCTCTCTATGTGATCGGGATTAACTTCAGAACGCCCGGCAGTCACGCACCGCGACACACAGAGCCGGTGTTGACCTCTCAGGCTCCCGATATTCCCGAAGCGGTTCAGCGCATCCTCCTGGTGGATGATGTTTCCGTAACCGGGTCGACCATGATCAAGGCCCGATCCGCTCTATCCCGTTTCAAGATCCAAACCATTGCACTCAAAGGTCAAAAGGCAGACATCGTGTTGTTTCCCGAATGGAAAGGTTGCGTCCAATGGCCATGGAATCCACCTGAGCCTTAAACCACAGTCCGGCCTGAAAACCTTCCGATTCATCGCTCCATGCAATTGTCCGTGCTGCTGATTCCTCTCCTTGCACTCACCTCCCTTTCAGTTCTTCCGGCTGAGGAGACGATCGAAACCCTCCCGGCTCTGGAGATACGGGACCGCTACCTGCAACCCGAAACCAGGATTTCGCTGGACTCCGGACTCTCCTCCGTGCTCGCATCCGAGGACTGGCTCCGCATTGGAGCTTCGGATCTCGCGGGGGCCTTGCGCCGAGTCCCGGGTGTAACCATCTCGCGTTACAATGTGGTGGGTTCATATGGCGGATCAGATGGCGGTGCGGTCTTCATCCGGGGTCATGGATCCGCCCGACCCGGCTCGGATATCAGCATCCTCCTGGACGGAATTCCGCGGGTCGTGGGAGTCTGGTCCCATCCGCTTCTCGACACCATCTCGATCGATACCGCCTCTGCCATGCATGTCCACAAGAGCCCACAGCCGGTACTCCTCGGGAACATGGCATTCGGCGCCGTCAACATCATTCCAAACCGGCAAACCCCGGAAGAGCTCCGCACCGGGATCCGCGCATCCCTCGGCAGATGGAACACACATGCGATCTCGGCACGCGTCGGCATGGCATCCGAGAAGGGCGACCTTCTGTTCATGGCATCCCAACGCCAAAGCGATGGACACCGGCCCAATGCATCGGGAAAGACCCGTGCGCTTTTCCTCAATGCAGCCTACCGCATCCATTCTCACATTGAGGCACGCTACCTTGCCCACCTGAGTGACTCACGGGCGGATGATCCCCAGCCGGAGGGTGTGTCGCTCCCGATCACCGAGCGCTACGATACCTCAAATGTTTTTCAGCTCATCAAGGTTTCCGCAATCGATCTTCCGGTCCAAGCCAACTTCAAAGCTTACCTGGAAGGGGGCAAGGCCGACTGGCGGCAGTGGCACCAGCCTCCGCCCCAGCCATTTCCAGCTCAGCTCCTTGACACCCGGACCGATTCACTCAACAGCGGATTCCACCTCAACCTCTCCTCCGCCTCCGGGAATCCCGTCGAGTGGGCAACCGGAGTGCACCTCGACCGGATCGGGGGAGCTTCCACCGAGGATTACGCGATCGCCCCGGACAACCGATTTGACTCCGTCCGGATGCAAACCATCGCTCCATTTGCCCATCTTTCATGGCAGCATGAACTCCCGGGCGGCTCGGTGCTCCGGTCCGGCGGCGGATTGCGCTACTTCGGGCACGATACTTTCGACGACGAAACCGGCTCGCAGCTCGCGCTGGCATGGGACAAACAAGCCCTATCAATTCAACTCCAGTATGCCCGGACCTTCAACTACCCGGGTGTGTTCGTCAGCATATTCGG
>JAFGAQ010000125.1 GCA_016933595.1 Opitutales bacterium
CCATGCCATTCAGTGATCACGCAATTGTATGCGTTGACTGGACTCCCGACAGGGCATTGGGCGACCCCTGATCCAGCAATCCATGTTATCTGCTATGGACAGCGCAACTCCACTAATTCTGACCATCCACAGTCTATGCTCGTGGGGTGATGTCGGACTGAAGGCCATGGCCTGCTGCCTACACAACCACTGGGTCCCAATTCCATCGGCGATTCTCAATGCGCCGCGCAATCATCCGATGTCGGTGTCCGCTGGATGTGACCTCTCCGGATTGTTCTCAAGCGTGATGCAACTACCGGAAACCCGTAACCGCAGGCTGATCCTGCATATAGGGTTTCTTCCCGATGTCACCGCTCTCAAAACCCTGTGCGCTCAGGTCGAAACCTATCGGGCTCGCTTCGAGTCAATTGTGGTGGATCCCGTGTGCGGAGACCTGGGAAGGGCATACCAGCCCCAGCCTCTCATTCAACTCTACCCGGAACTGCTCGAAATCGCGGACATCCACCTCCCGAATGCGACCGAACTTCTCCTGATCAGCGGCATGTCCTCGATCGAAGTAGCTTTCGAAGGCTGGATTGCCCGGTTTCCCAACGCTCGGGTCATCGTTACAGGCGTGGAAAACGGTGACCAAATCGGACTGCAAGTTCGCGACAAAGAAACCCGTTCTTCGATTTGGCATGAGCGGGCACCCGGGCATCGATCCGGCACCGGAGATTGGTTTTCAGCCGCATTCCTACGTGAACATTTCATCGATGGAAAAAGCTTCCAATGCGCCGCACGTTTGGCGGCTCATGCGACCGCTCAGTGGATCACCCAACCTTCATCCTGAAAACCGGCTCCTATCCGTCTCATCGGTCTGGACAACAACAGGCCATTCACTACATTAACCCGAAATCCGCCCCAAAAGTGTCCAAACTATTCTATATCATCGGTCCAAGAGGCTCGGGAAAAGATGCAATGGCCCGCTACGTCCGGCCCCGCTTGCATCCAAGAGCACGAATCCTTTTCTCGCACCGTTACGTGACGAGACCCGATCACCTTGGCAAAGAAAACTACGTCTACCTCACTGACAAGGAATTTGAGGTTCGGCTCGAGTCCGGTTTATTCCTCATGAACTGGAGTTCCAATAACCTCCAATATGGCATAGGAAAAGAAGTTCTGGAATGGATGAAACTGGGGTTCTCGGTCGTGGTTCAGGGAAGCCGACACTATCTAAAGGAAGCGGATGCCATACTCGGGAGGCAACTCGTGCCCGTGCTGATTTCGGTGGATCCTGAAATCCTCCGTGAAAGGCGCCTCTCCAAGTTGGAAGAAAGCCAAAAAGCGATCGAAGCCGATCTCACGCTCAACCGGGATTTGTTCCTGGCCCACCCCAACCTCATCCAGCTGGAAAACAACGGCCCGATTGACATTGCCGGAGA
>JAFGAQ010000126.1 GCA_016933595.1 Opitutales bacterium
GCGGATACGTTGGGTTACTTAAGTCAGGAAGGACTTTACTGGTTTGAGAAAAAGGGTCCGCGCGAGTGGTTTTGTGACGCATGCTTCACGGGCGAGTATCCAATACGATTGCTGGATCATCCCGACATCTATGAAATGGCGTGTGCAAGGAAAAAGGGGGCGTGCGCATGCGCGTCGTGATCACGGGCTCGACGGGATATTTGGGATCGCGCACGGTCGGCAGGCTTGCATCCTCGGGTGGTGTCGATATTTTCGGCATCGATCGAAATCCTCCAAAGCGAGTTCATGAGTATGCGGTGTTCCGCACGGGATCGGTCACCGACCCCGACGCTATGGAGCGCATCTTCGATGCTGCACAGCCGGATGTTGCCGTCCACCTGGCCTTTGTGGTCAATCCGCTTCATGATCGGAAACGTGAGGAGTACATCGATCGTGAGGGGATGCGGCTCTTTCTCCACGAGTGCGATCGCCATAGCGTGAGAAGGGTCGTGGTGTTGTCAAGTGTGGCGGCATACGGCGCATTTCCCGATAACGATGTCCCCCTCACGGAAGGGTCGCGAATTCGCGGCGTGTATGGATACGCATACTCCTGGATGAAGGCGGAGACGGATCTTATGGCGCAGGACTACGAGCGATCGCATCCCGATTGTGAGGTGATCATCTTGCGGCCTGCGTTGTTCGTGGGGCCAGGTACCCGGAATGCCTTTTTCGATGTGCTCAAGTATCCCATCGTGCCGCAGGTGAGGGAGGGCGGGAAGACAATGGATCCGCCGATGCAATGTATCCACGAAGACGACATGGCGGCGTGTTTGGTGGAGGCAATTGTCAAACCGGGTATCAGGGGGATGTATAATGTGGCTGGCGATGGAACGGTGCGGTTCTCCGCGCTGGTCGGTGAATTCGGCAAGCGCTGCATTCCCTTGCCCCTGTGGTTGATCAGGGCCGCGGCAAGGCTCATGTGGTTTATGCATATAGGTAGGGTCCCGGCGGGGCAGGTAGACTTCATCCGACACACATGGATTATGGATACCACGAAGATGAAACGGGAGCTCTCAACGCCGACGATCGATTCTCTGGAAGCTTTCCGTCAATTCGCATCATCAAGAAAAGGAAATCGCTTACATATCAATTAGTTGTAATCACTTCCTTAATCTATTCCTTAACAACAGTGTCCGACACTATTTTA
>JAFGAQ010000127.1 GCA_016933595.1 Opitutales bacterium
GGATCTTCCACCTGACGATGGAGGTAAAACCCGCCAGACCAGGACTCGGGTGAAACGTTGATCTGCCCATAGTCAGTGGACTCCAACTGCACGATCTGATCGGCATTGACGCTCAACTTCACCCAACCGAGCTGGGCATGTTTTATCACTGGGAAATTCGTGTCGAAATACATGCCAAAGACCGGGTGCGATTTCCATCCATCACCCAAATCCTCCGACTGCTCTGTCAACATATCGCTCACCGCCGACAGCCAGGTCCCATCGAGTGCCATCAGCGCATTCGCGTAGCGCGTCCCCATCTGGCGCTGCCCGGAAGCACTGAAGTGCAGGTTGTCGCCGAGTTCGTCCACTTCATAGGTTGGAACATAGGCAGCCATGTGAACGTTCTCTCCAACCCACTTCAAACGATTCCAGACCGTGTCCGCCCACACGTGGTTCTTGTTTTTCAGGATCTTCGGAGCAAAACCACCTACGATAAAAGGAAGATCCGGATTCCCGAGATCCTTTCTCAGGTTATCGATCAGCAACTGCAGCTTCTGTCCATAAACGGAGGCATCAGTTCCATATATTGCATCATGCTCGCCCTGGTGCCAAAGGATGCCCTTGATCACGCCGTGTTTGGATGCTTCGCCAGCCCGCCAAACCGTGCTCCAATAAAGCGCCGATCCCCTTTCCCATTGGGAGATCTTTGTGCCACCCATCGCGGTGGAGACCAATCCCACCGTGATGTCGGCCTTTTCCTCGATCAGGCGCTTGGCAAATGCCATTCCCGGCCCAACCGCCGGGTTATACAACGGAGAAATCGGATCCTTCGCGATCTCCCATCCATTTCCACGGTTCAACTTCAGGATCCGCGGATCGGTCTGGGTGTCCATTCCGGTCAACACAGCATTTCCTGACATGTTGGATTGGCCCATCAACAGGTAGATGTGGAAATCTTCTCTATCCGATGGGATGACGACCGGCTGACCATACCCCGACACAGTGGTCAGAATAAGGGAAAGCAGGATTGCAAATCGTTTGTATGTCTTGAGCATGACGATATAAATCAGACAACAGTAAAACACCTGATTATTCTCCGACAGACCCCCACGGTCAACACAAATCTCGACCCTGCGGAGCACCGGACCAACCGGATAAGTCCGGCCGGCTCAACGCACAACCTCATGATTCGGAAGAGGATTTGACTCACTGCGGATCCACAAGCGACGCGAGATGCGCGCCAAGAATAGCGGCGGCAACCTTGTTCCCTTCAGGATTGAAGTGCGGATTAAGCTCCCAGTATAGCGAAGCTTCGGCGGAGGCGTCCCTGAACGAGTCAAGAGAGGAAACGAAACGGATTCCAATTCGCCCACACATCGATTCCAACACCTTATCCGGAACGGAAAGCTGAGCCTCGGACAATCCCACGTCAACCGGCGAGACACCCTTGTTTTTGGTCTCAACCTGTATTCTGGACGGAATCGGCATGAGGGACACACGTGCCCCACCGTCCCGGCAAACTGCGGCCATCTGACGGAGCAATTCCTCCGTGCGATCGCGGATCGACGCCTGCTCATCGAGATCCATTCCATACAGGACTTCCATCTGGTCCTTGCCATGGAAACGGATCGCCTCCTGCTGCTCGAGGAACGGTTTGAATGCCTCCATCTGGAACACCACCCGCTCCGCCAGCGACACCAAACGGAAATGCGAAACCATCCAATTCCTAACCCTCCGCAACAGGTGATCGGAACCCAGGGAATCGGTTTCAACCAAATACCCGTCTTTCACCGAATACTCCCCTGAACGCATGTTATCGAAGAAATCGTTCGCCACACAAAACGCGATCACCACCGCATCCGGTTGATACCGATCCCACCGGCTCTTCAGAAAGGCTAGAGCATTGTCGGTTCCCCAGCCGATGACTCCCGCATTGATAACCTCAAACTTGGGTCCACCCTCATCCGCATTGCGGTTCAATGATTGCTCCGCAAGCGCCGTAAAGGTATGGTCCGCGTCCACACCGTAGGCACCCCAAACAAAAGAGTCCCCCACAACAAGCACCCGGTAGACGCCTTCGGGCTTTGGCTCAGGTCTTTCAACATCCCGGAAACCGTCCCGGTTCGTGAAAACCGTGGTTTCAAACTCCTGCTTCGAAAAACGGGTCACGGGAAAGCCCGGAGCCATGATGAATTCCGTGTCCGGGTCTTCGATAAACAGCCCTTTTGGATACCCGTGCGGAGGGACCAAACCGGTGACCCGGATCAAGCCTTCCATCAACAGCAACGTAAAGCCACAGGCAAAACCCAACAGCAGCAGTTTCCGGAACAAGCCCTTCATCACAACAGACCTCAGAACAATGTGTAAATGAACGGCGCCACCGTCTGCCCTGCGACGATGATAACAGCGGTCAGCAACAAAACCACCACAATCGGAACGATCCACCATGCCTTGTTTTCCTTGGCAAAGATCACGATGTCGCGCAGCAGGCGGGTAAGGTGTTTAAATAATCTCATTGGAATCAGAAGCGGATTGGGTCGTTATCAAAATGAGGAGACATCACGCTTTGAAAGCACCGTCAATCCAAAGTGTAATCGTTCCGCCAGTCGGCCTTGTCCTTCCACTCCGGCTGTTCCTCCTTGAGCAGAATGTGATCCTCCAAAACAAGAACATCCATTTCAGTGCGCATGAAACAACGGTAGGCGTCCTCCGGGGTGCATACAATCGGCTCTCCCCTTACATTAAAGGAGGTGTTGATCAATACCCCACAACCGGTCTGGCGCTCAAATGCAGAAAGAATCGCGAAAAAACCGGGATTATCCACACCATCCACAGTCTGGATACGCGCCGAATAATCCACATGCGTGATGGCCGGAATATCGGAACGCACCTGATTGATGCGTTCGCGCATCGGAATCCCCCGCTGCGACTCCACCTGAATCTGACGCTCCTTTTTTACATCCGCCACCAAAAGCATGTAGGGTGACGGCCGGTCGATCTCGAAGTAATCACTCACCTTCGAAGCCAGACATGCGGGAGCAAACGGCCGAAAAGACTCCCGGTACTTGATCTTGAGGTTCATGATCGACTGCATCATCGGGGATCGCGCATCCCCGATAATCGAACGTCCACCCAGTGCGCGCGGGCCGAATTCCATACGCCCCTGCACCAGACCGATCACCTTATCCTGCCCAATCAAGGTTGCGATTCGCTCGGCCCATGCGGTTCCCGACAAGCGGTGCGATGGATACCCCTTGGCAGACAAATAGGCGCCGACTTCGTCGCTGTCGAAGCGCGGGCCAAGGTAAGACCCCTTCATACTATCGCGCCCGTCGGCAGAAACGGTTCGAGGCTTATCAAAAAGGTGATGCCAAGTCATCAGTGCCGCACCGAGAGCGCCTCCAGCATCCCCGGCAGCTGGCTGAATCCACACTTGTTTGAATGGCCCCTCCCTGAGGAGCCGGCCATTGGACACACAGTTCAGCGCCACGCCACCGGCAAGGCACAAATTCTGCTCTCCAGTTTCCTTGTGGAGCGCCCTTGCCATGCGCAACACAATCTCCTCAGTCACCACTTGGATTGACCGGGCAATGTCCATTTCACGCTGAGTAATCTCGGTTTCGGAGGACCGCTCCGGTCCACCAAACAGTTCGGCGAAGAGCCGGTTTGTCATCCGCAGACTATCAATGTAACCGAAGTATTTCATATTGAGGCGGAACGAACCGTCTTCGCGGAGATCAATCAGTTCCCTGTAGATCAGATCGACATACTTCGGCTCCCCATAGGGCGCGAGCCCCATCAACTTGTATTCGCCGGAGTTCACACGAAACCCGGTGAAATAGGTAAAGGCAGAATAGAGCAGTCCCAACGAATGCGGAAAACGCAGTTCCTTGAAGATCTCAAGCTTCGCACCATCGCCACGTCCCATGGTGGTGGTGGCCCATTCCCCAACACCATCAATCGTCAGGATAGCAGCCTTCTCAAAAGGAGAAGGGAAAAACGCACTCGCGGCGTGGGATTCGTGATGCTCCGGGAAGTAGACGGGAGGCGGATTGGCAATCCCGCACTTCTCAAGCGCCTCCTCAATTTCCATCGGAATCCAAAGCTTCTCCTTCAGCCACAGCGGCATCGCCATCATGAAGGATCGCAACCCGCGCGGCGCCACGCTCATATGCGTCTCCAAGATCCGCGCAAACTTCGTGATCGGCTTGTCGTAGAATGCAACCGCATCAATTCCGGAACCCGAAATCCCCGCTTCCGCCAAACAATATCGAACCGCCCCCTCCGGGAAACGGTGATCGTGTTTCTTGCGCGAAAAACGCTCCTCCTGCGCTGCGGCGATGATCACGCCGTCTTCAATCAAAGCGGCTGCCGAATCATGATAAAACGCACTGATCCCCAGGATCTTCATCAGAACTGCCTTTCGAAATGTTTACGGTCCAGCTTTACATCGCGGCCCACCCAATAGCTGGTAGCCGATGGATCATAGGTGCGGAACATCAGGTCTTTTCCCTTGGCCATGAACAATAGCCTCAGCGGGATGAAAACAATGTAGTAGAAAGGAACCAGAAGGATCCATGTAAGCGCAATCCCTACCCAAACCCCAAATCGCATCGCCACCCGCTGAATGACAGGTAACCACTGCGGACGAAAGAGAGTGACCAACACGAATATTCCCAAAAATCCGAGCGCGATCAGTGAACCGTGATGCGAACCAAATCCAAACCGCAGCACACAAAACACGAGCAGCAGCACACAAATCGGCACCAAGGCCAGCTTGCGAAGCGCATGGGGCTCCGGAGGAACCACCGGCTTAGCGGTGACTCTCCAGTTCCACACCGCTTCGTATACGGTCATCTGTCGCTTCGGATCATTCATTGGAATCGAACGCTGGAGTATCGCATGTGCCTCACCTCAGGCAACTAAAAAAAGGATTTCCCGCATTCCTCCCGCCTGAGCAAAAAGGCCGGAATAGGGATTGGTTTTCCCAGAAGCAATCCAGGCGGAGAGAAGCGCGATGGACCCTGACATAGACAATAGCTCAATTAATACCACGGCTATTTTTTTATGGGAAAATTTGACAACGGGAATGGCATGGAAAAATTATGGAAAAGGAAAGACGGACTATGAAGCGAAAGCGTATCATTGTTGAGGATGGCATATATCATTTGATGAGCCGTTGTTGCCTTGGCTCCCACTTGCTGGAGGATGA
>JAFGAQ010000128.1 GCA_016933595.1 Opitutales bacterium
GGTCCGCTTACAAGGCTCTCCCAATGCTTTCCTCAGCTCCAGGTCGGGAGTGTAGGCAATGCGATGCTCTGGAATCAGTTTCCTGACCAGTCTCTGGGACATCGCACCTTTGAACGCTGCGCTCAGGAGATAGGACTCGACTCCCAAATCCCGCAGGCGGATGACCGCGCCCAAAGCGTCCCGCGTGTGGAGCGAGGTAAAAACCGCATGCCCGGTAAAAGCCGCCTGCACGGCTATCGATGCGGTTTCATGGTCGCGGATCTCACCCACCATGATCATGTCCGGGTTTTGCCTGAGAATCGACCGTAGCGCAGATGCGAAGGTCATTCCGGACAATGGATTGATTTGGACCTGATTCACTCCGTTGACGATCGACTCCACCGGATCTTCCACTGTGATGATTTTCATTCGCTCCGGATCCATCGCCCTCAATATGGCATAAAGTGTGGTCGACTTTCCCGCACCGGTCGGCCCGCAGACTACAAACAATCCCTCTGGGCGTAAGATCACCCGATCGATGATACTCCGGATCCCCGGATCCATTCCCAGATCATTCAATTTTCGTTGTTCATCATTCTCCATCAGGATACGAACCGCCAGGCATTCGCCGTGGAGGGAAGGGATGGACGATACCCTGCAATCCACATTCCGTCCGGAGACACGGAAAGTCGCGCTTCCATCCTGCGGCAGCCTTTTTTCGCCCAGATTCATTCCTGCCAGAAGCTTCATGCGGGAGGCCAATGCGAGCGACAGTTCACGGGACGGATTGTCCGCATCCGTCAATACCCCATCCATCCTGAACCTGATCCGGCCGCCGTTGTCGCTCTGTTCAAGGTGAACATCGGATGCGCTTCTGCCAACGGCCTGCTCCAGCATCCAATCGATGTAACCCGATACACTGTCCCGAATGGTGCTGCTCGAGGCTGCCACCCCATCAACCGGATCATCCTTCCCCCCGCTTTCAAATGCCCGCGCCTTGAGCATCTTCCATTGCAGAGGAGTCGCCACATGAGGCACCATTCGTCTGGCATGGGTTTTCTCCAGCAGATGGCAATGAACCTCTTGCCATGGGTAGCATACCGCCACATGAACCATGCCTCCTTTCCCATACGCATAGGGAAGGATGCGCACCCGCTCCGCCTGCTGTTCCGTGCTATAAGTATGAATCACAGCCGGATCGGGATCGGGGATTGCCTCCAGCACCTCCGCTTCCAGCTCCGCGGCCAGGCATTCCGATACTCTGGCATTCCGTTCCCCGGAACGGCTGGCACTTACCGCCTCATACAGCAACTGCTCGCGGGGAATATAATCCACTTCCGCATCCACGCTCGCGAGCAATCGTCGCTCCTCCCCTTCTTCAAGGAGAAGGTGTTTCTTCAACACCCGGAGCAGGTAGCTGTCGGAGGGTTCCACAACCCAACTATTGACGACTAGCGATTAACTGTCATCAAAAATTCAGCATTCGTTCCGGTTTTCTTCACCTTCGAGATCAACATTTCCATCGCATCCGTTGAGGGAACCCCCTTCATGGCACGGCGGAGTGAGTAGACCTTGTTCAACTCGTCGGGATGGTAGAGCAGTTCCTCCTTGCGGGTGCCGCTCTTTTCCATGCTGAGAGCCGGGAAGATACGTTTGTCCACAAGCGCCCGGTCGAGGTGCAACTCCATGTTACCCGTGCCCTTGAACTCCTCAAAAATGACTTCGTCCATCTTGCTTCCGGTTTCAACCAAAGCCGTCGCAATGATGGTCAGGCTCCCGCCGCCCTCAATGTTCCGGGCGGATCCGAAGAAACGTTTAGGCTTCTGCAGTGCATTGGCTTCCACCCCGCCCGAAAGGATCTTCCCACTGTTCGGCATCACCGTGTTGTAGGCCCTTGCCAATCGGGTAATCGAATCGAGAAGGATCACCACATCCTTTCCGGCCTCTACCATGCGACGCGATTTCTCAATCACCATCTCGGCCGCGTGAACATGGCTTTCGGCTGACTCATCAAACGTCGACGACACCACCTCGCCTTGCACCCGCCTGCGGAAATCGGTCACTTCCTCCGGACGCTCATCGATCAGAAGCACGATGAGATGGGCTTCAGGGTAGTTGTTCTGGATCGCGTTCGCCATTCCCTGGAGGAGCACAGTCTTCCCGGTTCGGGGCGGAGCAACAATCAACCCGCGCTGCCCGAATCCAATCGGGGAAATGAGGTCGACCACCCGCATCGACACTTTGTTGGAGTCCTCCTGTTTATCGCTTTCCAGCAGGATGCGCCGAAGCGGATAATACGGAATCTGTTCGGTAAATGGGATGATCTGCGACGCTTGCTCGGCGGTCGTTCCTTGCACCTCAATGATCTCGGTCACGAGCGGGCAAGTAGCACCTTCCACGGACGGAATGATGCGCGCCAGAATGTCGTGCCCCCTCTTGAGCGCGAGTCTGCGAATGAACAACGCCGGCACAAAGGCACTCAATGCCCGGATCCGATAACTGTCGGACGAATAGGTCAGGAGGCCGTTGCCATCCCCGAGGACTTCAAGAACACCCTTAACCGTGATCACTCTGCGGCTCATGAAGGCGTATTTGAGCAGCGCCTCAATCAGGGTCTTCCGGTTCGCGCCCGATGGGATCTCCGGAGCGGCTTCATGCACGACCGCCCGCAGGGCATCCAGCGGCATGTCGTAGATTTCGCTGAGATTGAGTGCCTCCGCCGGAGCGGCGCTTACCACCGTCTCGACCGGGGTCTCTCCTTCCTCCCCGGTTGCGGGCCGGGTGGGTTCCGTAAGAGACTGGATGGACTCCAAAGATTGCAGCATTGGAGACCCGATAAGATTCCCGAGTTCGAGTTGATCATCCACCTCGGCATTGAGCCCATCGATGTGGAAACGGTCCCGTCTCGACTTCTTATCGACGACTTTGTTTTTCCAAGCAGGAAGGTTCTTCTTCTTGTTCTGCATCTGGGGATTGTTGGAATGCTGAGGTCCACGGTTTCCCCCGTCATGCCGGCCCTGGTGATCATTGCGGTTGTCAAAGCGGGGCCTGAAGTCCCTGCCCTGATGCCCGCCTCCCTGGCGCTGAAAACCCTGGCGATCGGGGCGTCCACCTTGGTCCCCGCGATCCCTGCCACCCTGCCCTTGGCCCTGATTCGGGTTCCGGTGTTGATGGGCCTGACCCGATTCACCGGATGCGGATTCCACCGGAGCCTCGCCACGGGAGGGCTCGCCAGGTTCCTGCCGGCGATCCGGACGGGAATTATCGGATTCTTCCCTTTGTGAGGCGGTGGAAGGGGCTGGAGTCTCTCCGCTTTCAGATCGAGCGGAACGGTTGTTATCCTCATCGTCCGAGCTGAACAGCAATTCGCCCTGCGCTTCTTTCTGTGGAGCACTCGACTCTTCCTGCCGATTACGGCGCGGCGCCCTTCTCTGAACCCGCTTCTCGGGTTCGCCTTTGGGCGATTCTTCCCGTTCTGGCTTCGCGGCGGCCGGTGTTTCGACTGGCGCGGAGACCGGCGACGCCTCAGCTGCTGCTGCGGATGATTCCACACGAGGTTTTCTGGGTCTGCGCGTAGAGGGCTTACGGGGTTTAGCACCGGAGGAAGATGTGTCCTGAAGACCCAGGTCAATGTCTTGTGAATCAGTCATGATGGATAATTGGGTGAGCGATTGGGGAAATGCCTGTTTCCGTGGAGGCGAATCATCACCTGCAGCCAAGCAAATCCGGAAGCCGTATGCTTCTCACGAACAACCTTCGGAACGGAGCATATCCGTTAACAAACGAACTTGATCCTCCAGAAAGGCTATCGAACCGTTATTTAGTATTACAAAATGAGAAAGGGTTGCTTTGGTGTTTTGTGGCAGCTGGGCGTCCATGCGTCGTTTAATCGAGGTGAGGTCCATTCCTCTTTGCTCCAGCCTTCGGACTTTCACGTCCGAATGTGTCCACACTGTAACACAAAACCGGAAATCCTTTTCAAGCCTTTTTTCAAACAACAGCGGGATTTCGACCACATTCAAGGCTCCATCATGGACCTGCAAAAAGTGTTTCCACGCTATTCTCACCCGAGGATGAAGGATCGATTCCAGATCCTCTCGTGCGGATGGGTTCGCGAACACAACCGATCCAAGGGACTTGCGGTCCACCCCGCCCTCCTCTTTCAAAACCCCGATTCCGAAACGCGCCGTTACCTCCTGAAGGGTGTCGGGATCGGAGGCCAAAAGGCGATGGACCGCCTCATCCGCCGAGAAGGTGTTCCACCCGCATGAGGCAAATGCCCTAAGCACGGTGGACTTGCCGGAACCGATATCGCCTGTGAGTCCAAGGTTCATCTGATTGAGTTCGGTGTTTCCAATTGCGCTGGCCGGACACGATTTCCGCGGGCTCCGGACGTCGTCTTCATAGCGTTGGCTTCACGAGGATGCCGTTCCGAGGTGTCGCATCTGGCCATCCTTGATCGCCCGTTTTTCGTTCTCGCCCCACAGGTGCGGAGGGGGGCGGTTCCCCCATGCGGGTCGCTGCATTCCATCATAAGACCAGGCGACGGCAGGTTTCACGATCATGCTCCATGCCTTTGGGGTAAGCGCTTGAGTGTCCTTCCCGACTCCCATAACCCACTCCATCGCGATGCGCTGGGATGTAGTCCCGGAATTTGACCGGCTCCCGGTTCCCGGGGCCGGTTTCGTATTGTCCGCCAAGCGCAGGATCAGGGCGTCGTCCGTCATCCGGGCGTCAAACAAGTCAGGAGACAGTAAGGTCCAGCCGTCTGCTGTTTTGTCGAGCACCACCCAGCTTTGGAATGGATGCCACTTGCCATCCGCCGACAGGGGATATCCGCCTTTTGCCAGACCGCAAAGGGGGGGGCATCTATCCGTTCTGTCTCTTTTTACGACCAGATCCAATGCGGATTCGGGACAGTTCCAATCCACCACTAACTCGAATTTTACCCGCCTTTCCGCGGCAAACACCTCAACCCGGGCATGAATCCGGCTGTTTTTATGCGATCCAATACTCTCCCATGCGGCACGCAAAGGACCCGATTCCACTGCCTCCCAGGCATCCCATGAGAGCCCGCCTTTCGAATCATCCGGAAGCTGCCCGCTAATGGTAAACGCAAGTTGGAGCGGATTTGCGGATGACACTCCCGGTCCTTCATGGGAAAGCGTCAAGCGCCCGTTCCCAGCCGATGCGACAGCCACCTTGCCATTGCCTAGCGAATCCCGGGAAACCCGAAGCCCGGCGTCCGGACCCGATGTCGCCAGGGAATCCATTGCACCGGGAATGCGGATGAGCCCTTCAAAACGTCCGTCGGCATTCAAGGGAACCTTGGTCAGAAAATGAACCGCCCCGCTTGTGTCCGTTATCAACTGAACGGGATACGATTGGCCCTGCTGATCCGTGAGCACGCGGGTTCCCCAGGTGTCACCATCGAGATGGGCAACGGCTTCCACCCAACTTAACTTGCCATGTCCACTCACTGCGCCCATATCCTGCACTAGAAACTGCTGATGGTGGCTCAACGCGTTCCGTCGAACCAACCAATCCACCATTCCCTCATGAATCAGTTCCCGGGCGTTGGTCTCTGCGCGACATTGAAGGGATTCCGCAGCTTCCCGATCCAACAATCCGGAGGATCCATCCACTGGCGCAGTCGCTGCCATCAGCAGGTCTTTCCAGATGCTCGCGGCCTTCACGAGCGCCCCGGCTCTCCGCGCTTTGTCTGCAATCTGGTTTGGAATCCGTTCCGCATGGATGGCCGCGACCTCCGCCCTCATCTGCTTCCTCCGCATCTCCGTGCATCTGTGGTCGGGGTTCTCTTGCCCAACCGGCCCAAGCGCGCCTTCCACAACCGGAAAGCTGTCGGACATTAGGAAAGCTTCTCCCATGAACTCCTCATACGTACTGAACTTGAGCAACACATCCCGGAAGGCATCCTTGTGCTGCCGCAGGTATTCAATGGATGCCTTGGTAGGCCCCCCACCCCACGGGCCCAACCCATAGGGACAGGGCACATGGCCAAGCATGAGGCTGCCATTTTCCACAGCTTCCATGATCTGCCCATAGAGATCGTCACTGCGCGTCATATGCGCCGGATGGATGCGGGAACACAGGACTTCCCCTCCTTCCGGTCCTTTCCATCGAAACAATGGAGAAGGCAGGGATTCTGGCCAATCCGGCAAATACACATACATTCCCTTGTAGTGCAGGCTTGCCAGCAAATCGGGCAAGAACCCCGGCAACGTCCGGGCATTTGGCGAAAAAAACACTTTTGGAATGACTCCGAGTTTCTCCCTGCAATACCCGGTGCCGATTTCGAATTGGCGAACCCATCCCGCATCGGTCATTATTCCCTCATCCGGCGGCGTGTAGGTGCCGTTGATCACGCACCATTGGCGTTTCCTAATCAGTTTTTGGATGCGTTTGAAAAGGGCCGGATCATAGCGCTCGACCGCCTCATAGGCCCAGATATCGCCATTGGAAAACCTGAAATCCGGAAACTCTCCGCAACGGTCAGCCGCAGCCTTGAAGGTGGCTATGGCCTGATCGATTGCCGGTTGTCCCGTTCCGTCCCCTATGGGCCGAAAACTGGCGTTTCCAATCATATGAACAATCATGCTGACAAAGCGGTTGGAGTAAGCGCCCTACGGCCTCATTAACTGCGGGCTAACCGGCGGATGGGTCGGGATGGGCGTTGTGCTGGTATCGGGTATAACGATGGCGCTTTGGGGTTGTAAAGACAAACCCGAATCCTTTGATTCTTCTCTCCCTTATGAATACCATTGATGCCATCCTGACCCGCCGCAGCATACGCTCCTTCAAGCCGGATCCGATCGATCGCGAACAGATCCTCACCCTTCTCAGGGCCGCGATGCATGCGCCTTCCGCGATTGATGAGCAACCCTGGCGGTTTGTGGTCGTCACGGATCGCGAGAAACTTCAGGCGATACCCACGGTGCATACCCATGCGGGGCTGGTAGCCGGAGCACCGCTTGCCATCCTGGTGTGTGGAGACCTATCCCGCCTGAAGGTCGATGGTTACTGGGTTCAGGATTGCTCCTGTGCGGCGCAAAACATCCTGTTGGCAGCTCATGCGGCCGACCTCGGTGCCGTCTGGGTCGGGGTCTACCCGACGACTGCAAACGTGGCTTCGCTCAGCCGGTTTTTCAAGTTACCGGAGACCGTGCTGCCATTTGCCCTGATCGCCATTGGGCATCCGGCGGAGAAATGCGAACCCAAAGACACATTTGATGCCGGTCTTGTCCGTTGGGACTCATGGGATAATGGTTCAGGACAGAGTTCCTGAGTCTTTTTCCAACCCTCACAAGGGATCAAAGGGAGCCGGCACGATGAAACCGGTGTGCAATCACAGGCGCCACCATGAGCTGGATCGGATGGTAAATCAACAGCGGGAAGATGATCATGCCCATGTTGGGTGATGCGCCGAAAAGCGTCATCAGAATCGGCCCACCTGTTGCCAACGCCTTTTGCGTGCTCGAGAAAAAGATCGCCGACCGAACCGCTTGACTCGTGGGCACCCGTTTCCTCAACCACATAACCAGCGTGATCTGAATCCCCAGCAATGCCGTGGTGAGCAAAAAGGCTTCCAGCGTGATCGGCCAGTCATACTTCGTCCAGAGCCCATCGGATACACTGTTCGAAAAAGCGGTGAAAACGATCAGGCACAATACCGAATAGTCCACCCACTTGATCGCCCTTTTGAAGCGGTCAACCCAAACCCTCAGGATCGGTCGGACCAGCATTCCGAGGGCAAGCGGGATCAGGATCGTGCGCGCGAGCTTCAGGATCGCCTCCGCCACCGACAACCCGCCGGTAATCGGTTCGCTGATCATGAACGCGCACATCAACGGGATCGTGAATACCGCGAGCACATTGGAAAGGGCGGAGTTCACAATCGCAATCACCGGATCGCCTCCCGCCCTCTGCGTGAACAGGATCGAGGAAAACACCGTGGTCGGCAGGAATGACAACAACAACAGCCCGTTCCGCATCGCCGGCTCCTGTTCGCCGGGCGCTAACGCTAACAGCACCCATGCCAGCAGCGGAGAAACCATCAGGATCCAGATCTGGATCATCACATGGATCCTCCACTGAACCAATCCCGCAATCAGTTGTTTGCGCGGCAGCGTCAATCCCAGACTGAAAAACACAAACCAAACCCCGTATCCGGCAAAGACATCGGTCTTGAGCACCCCACCCTTTTTCCCAACCTCCGGAAACAGGTGCGCCAATACGATGCACGAAAACAAACAAATCAGAAACCCGTGACTCCACACAAAGCGGATTATGGCATTCGATAGCCTGCGCCAATTTGCCTGATCGCCAGGATGTGTCCCTTGTTTCATGCTGCGACTTTCTTTGCCAGACCATCATCCCTTGTGCAAGCCGCAATACCGGATCACGAAACGGATCACACTCCGCTCACCCCATGGAAATCCAAAATCGGCACAACCCCCTTCACTTTGACTTGCCAATTCCAGGAATGCACTGAATCATGCCGCCCCATCCGGACGATCGTGTATAGGAATCCCCACACGGATGATCTGGGCGTTGATCGTCCATTCAGACTGTGCTTCCCATGCAGGTTCGCCCTTATTTTTTATTATCCCACAAACAGACATGTCAGACAATAATGCCTCTCCACGCGTCGCCTTTTTCAGTGGCGAAAACATTCCGCTCGAACTGCACAAGGTGCGTATCGTTCAGAAGCTTCATCTCCGGCCCGTTGAAAGGCGCCTGGAGGCCATCCGGGAAGCCGGTTTCAACACCTTCCTGCTCGAGACAAAGGACATTTTCCTCGATATGCTGACCGACAGCGGAACCAACGCGATGAGCGATCAGCAGATTGGTTCCATGATGGTGGCCGACGATGCTTATGCGGGATCCGCCAGCTTCACACGCATGCAGAAAGCGATCAAGGATGTGTTCGGCATGAGCCTCGTGCTGCCGGTTCACCAGGGCCGTGCGGCAGAAAACGTCATTTCCAAGACCTTTGTGAAACAGGGCGATGTGGTCCCCATGAACTACCACTTCACCACCACCAAAGCCCACATCGACATCAACGGTGGGGAAATCCTCGAGATTTTCACGGATGAAGCGCTCAAAATCAAGAGCTCCAACCCGTTCAAGGGCAACATCGACACCAACAAGCTCAAGGACGCCATCCAGAAGTATGGCCCGGGCCGCATTCCTTACGTCAGAATGGAGGCATCCACCAACCTCATCGGCGGACAGCCCTTCTCCATGGCCAACATGCGTGAGGTCAGGGAAATCACCCGTCAGCACGGCATCATGCTCGTGCTCGATGTCAGCCTGATCGGTGAGAATGCCTGGTTCATCAAGCAGCGCGAAGAAGGATACGCCAACAAGCCGATCATCGAAATCCTGCACGAAATGTGCGGCCTGTCGGACATGATCTATTTCTCAAGTCGCAAAGTCAGCTCCACCCGCGGCGGGGCGATTGCGACCAACCGCATGGATCTCTTCAACAAAATGAAGGATCTCATCCCTCTCTACGAAGGGTTCCTGACCTATGGAGGAATGTCGGTGCGTGAAATTGAGGCCATGGCTGTCGGACTCTACGAAACAACGGACGATACCGTGATCGGACAGTCCCCCTCCTTCATCCGCTACATCGTGGAGGAACTCGACGCCGTTGGCGTTCCGGTCATCACCCCTCCGGGAGGCCTCGGATGCCATGTCGATGCCGGCGGTTTCCTCTCCCACGTCCCCCAATCCCAATACCCGGCCGGCGCTCTGGCCGCCGCCTTCTTCATCGCTTCAGGCGTGCGTGGAATGGAAAGAGGCACCATCTCCAGCGTGCGTGACAA
>JAFGAQ010000129.1 GCA_016933595.1 Opitutales bacterium
CCCCCGAACACATACATCGGCTTCTGCGAGTAACCGTGCAGGAACTTCACCACGATCAGGTCGAGGATCACCTTGAAAATGCGGTTCATCCCGTATTTCGAGACCCCCTTCGTCCGGGCATAATGCCGAACCGGAACCTCCGTGATACGCCCGCCCTGCCAAAATGCGTAAATCGGAATGAAGCGGTGCATTTCCCCGTAGAGCCGCACATCCGCCATCACCTCTTTCCGGTAGGCCTTGAGTGAACAACCGTAGTCATGCAGCTCGACCCCCGAAATGCGCGAGATAATCCTATTCGCAACACGGCTCACAAATACCCTTCGAATCGGCTTGTCCTGACGGTTGAGCCGCCAGCCCGATACCACATCGTATCCCTCATCCAGCTTCTCCAGAAGCATCGGGATATCGTCGGGATCGTTCTGCAGGTCCGCATCCATGGGAACCACCACATCGCCCGTTGCATGGTCAAAACCAGCCTGCATGGCCGCGGTCTGACCGAAGTTGCGTTTGAACAACACCGGCACGTAGTGTTCGTCCGCCCTCGCCTTTTCGAGTATCAGCTCCGCACTGTTGTCCTTGCTCCCATCGTCGATCAGGACCACCTCCCACCCGTTTCCGGGTTGATTCCGGATGAGCGCATCCAGTTTCTCAAACAACTGCGGCAGGTTCTCCGACTCGTTGTAAACTGGAATAACGATCGAAACCGTTCGGTGTTCTTTCGGGGCGGCTGCTTTTGCCGATGAAGATGCTTTTCTGGGCATGATGTGGGAAACTATGGAAATACTCGCCTCACTGGATCACAGTGCTGAACGAAACAGGGTCCGGCCCGCGACTGCGCGGCGATTAGCGACAGAGGACGTCGAACACTCAACAAGGGTTTGAAAATGGGTGATCATCCGCTTCGCTTTCAGGAATCGAAATACCAGAGGACCATCCGATAGCTCAGTATCAGAAAGGCTCCTCCAAGCAGGCCAAACAATGCACCCCACCACGCGATGAACTTGCGCTCAGGCGGAGGCGGAGCCGCGGGGATGTCCGACCAGGCCATATGAGGGTCACTGTTGCCTTCAAGCACGGAAAAACGCATGGACTGCCCATTCACCTCAAAGCCATCGATCTGATGCAGCGGAACCACCGACTCCAATGGTAGATCGTGAACCGCAAGCCCACCGTAGTAGCTGAGGGTCGCTTTGGTCACCTCAACATCCAGTGCCCGGCCGTCATTGATCGGATCCCAGCGCAAGGAGCGGATCACGCCCTCCAATGGCAGTTCAAAGGACACGGATACAGGGGCTGCTTCGACCGGGATCGGGGCCTCGACTGAATCCACGGCCTGATAGCCCTCGCCCAGATCGTAGAACACTTCGCTGATCGCCGTCGCACTCGACTGGAGATCCAGCGTAAATGTGTGACGGCCTATCGGCTGATCCACGGCGGTTTTGACGCCAATCGCGAGGCAAACCAGCAAAATCAGGGTATCGATCAGTATGAATCTTTTCATTGTCAGGACATCCATGTTCCCGGAAGGGACACACCAGCCTCATCCATGCAGATGAAGCAGACTCAGGCAACTTCAAAACAGGGGCACTCCCCTCCGCTGTATTTCCTGTTCTTCGGCATTGGTCAGCGCGAAATCCTCCCTGAAACGGGTCAGCAACGGATGATACGCCGGATCATCCTTGAGCCAGGCACTCCATTTCTTGCGCATGTAGTTGACCTCCCGTTCATAACGTTCCCGCTTCTCCGGGGTATCCTCCGGCCCGCGTGAGGCGGACTCATGATGGTAGAGCCTGGCGAATGGAGTGTAGAGGTTGCGATAACCCGCCTCGCAAATGCGGATGCAGATGTCGACATCGTTGTAGGTGATCGCCAGATCCACTTCGTTGAATCCACCCACCTGCTCAAAAATCGCCTTCCTTACGACCAGGCAAGCTGCCGTGACAGCCGAATAGTTCTGGACCACATGCGCCCGCATCCGCGACACATCCGGCTCATCGGCACAGAGCCTCCACGCATGGGCCGCCACATGCCCCACCCCGAGGATCACACCGGCATGCTGAAGGCGGTCATCCGGATACAGTAGGCGGGCACCCACCGCCCCGATTTCGGGACGCTGCGCCTGGCTCACCATCTCCGTCAGCCAATCCCCATCGATCACCTCAAGGTCACTGTTCAATAGTCCAATGATCGCACCCCGGGCTTTTGCCACCCCGAAATTGTTGATCGCGGAGTAGTTGAACTTCCCCGGAAAGCGCTCAACCCGGCAGCCTTTGGCCCGGATCTTATCGAAATATCGCAAGGTCTCCTCGCGGCAGGAATCATTGTCCAGGACAATGATCTCGTAGTTCGGATAGGTGGTCTTCGCGAGGATGCTGTCCACGCAAACCCGGAGGACATCCACACAATCGCGCGTGGGAATAATCAGCGAAACCATGGGAGCTTCACCCTCCGGCAAATAGCGCGTGCGGCA
>JAFGAQ010000130.1 GCA_016933595.1 Opitutales bacterium
CGGGTCGGGATGATTCCGGAAACCGCTTCTATGTGGGCCTCAGATCCCGACACGGATCCGAAATCCTGCTGATCGCAGCCGCTTCCGGATCTTACTTCGACAAGATCCGCTCCTCTCTGGATCGCATTATCCAGTCAGTGCATACAAATCAGCCTCAATGACGGGTATGAACTGGCGCAACATCAAACGGTCCAACGCGTCCGGCTCCCGCATCACACTGATGCTACTCGTTTTGTCTGTCACCCTTCCCGCTCTCTGCGTGGTATGGCTGCTGATCCGCACATCCGAAAACGAGGAACTCGCCTACAAACAGGCATTGAAAGAGAGTGAAGCCCGCGAGTTGGCGCTCCTGTCGGGGCAGATCACCTTGTTGGCAAACGCCAGACTGCAAGCCATTCGTCAACACTTCGATACCCCCGAATCGACTCTCTCCGGCATGCTCGAAGCGGGAATCGCGGAAGCCGTGACCCTCTATTGCCCGAAACCTCATCTGCCAGACAACAGTGAGATCCCAAAAACCAGGGCGATGAGCAGAGACCTCCGTTACCTATTCCAGACTTTCGGCTCCGGGATCGCATTCAATCATATCGTCGATTGGTGGAAGAACGGCTCACTTCAAAATCTTACACAGCAAGGATACCGTCCCCTTGAGCCGGCATTCCTCCTCCTGGCACTTGAATACGGAAACCCGAATCATCCATCCTACGTCGAAGTCGAGTCCGCCCTGATGGAATGGATCAACCGGATTCATTCTCCCATGCCCCCTGGCCAACTGGTGTTTGTGCTCTCTGAGCTCCAACGCCATCGCCCGGAACGCGAGGGACTTCAGCCTCTCCTCGGCTCATCCTCCATCGCTCATGAATGGACCTCGACGATCACGGAAAATCTCCCGACTCTGTGGTCCGGATTTCGCATCATGGGCGATATGGCTGTCGTGTCACTCGATCCCGACCACACGGTCGCCCTGATACACTGCGATTCCCTCGCCAAACGCATCCTCGATTCGTTACCTCTCGAAAACAAGCCAACGGGGAGGAGCATCCGGCTGATCCGGCCGGATGAACCGTCTCTGGATCTCGACGAAAATACCGCTGAACTCGGTTTTCCGTTGGAGGGATGGAGATTGGAACTGATCTCCGATGCTGACGAATCCATGTTGCCCTCAAACCGGCCGGTTCTGCTCTATATCTGGGTCGGCATCTGGGTAATCCTGATCTCTTCCATCCTTGTTTCTCTGGTGATCGCAATGGTTGGAAAACAGGTCAATAAGGCCGCTTTCCGAAACGATCTGGTAGCCACCGTCTCCCACGAGTTGAAGACCCCCATCGCCTCCGTCCGGCTGCTGGTCGATACCTTGTTGTCACAAGAGGTTCCTCCATCACCCGAACAGGTCAAGGACTACCTGACCCTCATCCAAAACGAAAACCACCGCCTCGGAACCCTTGTCGAAAGATTTCTGACATTTTCCAGAATGGAAAGAAACCGGATGGCCTTCGAAGCCCAACCCACTCTCACACGGGAGATGCTCGAAGCCTCGGTCCAGGCATTTCGGGAGCGCTTCACCCAAAACGACTACACGCTCTCGATCGATTGCGTGAATGCGCCATTGTCGGTCTTTGTCGATCGCGCATCCCTGCTCACCGCTATCGGAAACCTTCTGGAAAACGCCTATAAATACTCCGGACCAGACAAACGGATCATGCTGAGGGCATTCCCCATACCTCGCTATTGCGTGTTTGAAGTCGAAGACAATGGCCCCGGAATTCCGATAAACGAAAGAAAACGCGTCTTTCAGAAGTTCTACCAACCCGGTCGCAAACTCAATAGCCACAAAGGAGGCGTTGGACTGGGACTTAGTATTGTCACCTTCGTAGCCCGTCGCCATAAGGGAAAAGTCAATCTCATCAGCGAGCAGGGCAACGGTTGTCGTTTCCAGATCCTGATTCCTCATGAAGACCATCCTCATCATTGAAGACGATCCCGCCATCGCCCGCGGGCTCAAAGACAACTTTTCAAATGCCGGTTATCGTGTCCTACACAGCGCGCACGGAGAAGAAGGGCTTCGGCTCGGCTTGGATGAGCCCATCGATCTCATCCTCCTCGACCTGATGCTTCCAGGCATCAATGGCTATGACATCTGCCGATCCATACGGATTGAAAAGAAAGACATACCGATCCTCATGCTCACGGCCAAAGGACAGGAGGAAGATGTCATCCGCGGACTCGAGATGGGGGCAGATGACTACATCATCAAACCGTTCTCGATCCGGGAACTGCTGGTGCGCGTGAAGAATTTCCTGCGGCTTTATGCAGGGCCCGGACAGGAAGTATTCGAGTTCGAAAACTGCCGGCTGGACCTCCGCTCCCACACGTTTTTCCAAAACGGGGTCGAAGTGGATCTCACAAGTAAGGAATTCAGGCTCCTTTCCTTCTTCATCAGCCGCCCTGGACGCGCGCTCACCCGCGACCAGATCCTCAATGCGGTCTGGGGAAACCAGATCCTGATCGGTGGACGCTCAGTGGACCGTTGCGTCACCACGCTTCGATCCAAGATCGAACCCGACCCGAAAGTGCCCACTTTCATCCACACCATCCGCGACGTGGGATACCGTTTCGAAATGCCGAACTGAAACAGATGCACTGCAAGGCGCAAGATGCGGTTTGCCAATCGGCGGTTTGTGACTCATCTTCCCCCTAACGTATGATCTCCGATCGCCCATACATGCAAAGTGGCTATAGGGGTTCCGGCTCCCGGAAACCCAGGGGACTCATGGCTTGGTTCCTGATCCTTTCTATCGCCTGCTTTCTCATCCAGAACCTGATTCTGCTCTTGGGAGGGCAATACCACTACCAGAGCCTCATCACGCGATGGCTCGCACTCAGTTTCACCTCGATAAGCGAAGGTAAAATCTGGACACTGCTCTCCTACGCATTCCTCCACAGCACCGGCAACTTTTTCCATATCCTGTTTAACCTTCTCATGATCTTTTTCATGGGACGGGAGATTACCCGGCTGCATGGAGAAGGTTCGCTGCTCCGGATCATGGTAGCCTCGGTTATCAGCGGCGGACTGCTGTTTGTTTTGGTTCATTGGGGTAGTTCGTTACCCACTATCGGCGCATCTGCCGCAGTCTATGGAGTCCTGGCTCTGTTCTGCATGACCCGGCCAAATGAGCCTATAACCATCTATCTCTATTTCATTCTCCCGATCACCATCAAACCCAAATGGCTACTCTGGATCATGGGAGGCCATGCGTTGTTCGGGACCATAGCATGGGAATGGCTAGGCTCAGGAAACTCCATCGCCCACTCAGCCCACTTGGGCGGACTGATTGCTGGTATCGCCTACTACCCGATCCTAACGGGACAGCTCGTGCTTCCAAGTCCCTTTCGGCGCCGCATCCGGGTCACCACAGTGAAACCCGATAGTACCGGTTTTCCCAAAGTGCCCCGCTCCAAACGTCCACTCGCGGTCGAGTATTCGGTGAATCTGTCCGGACGCGAAGAGCTGCGCAAAGAAGTCGATCGCATCCTCGACAAGATTACTTCCCAGGGCTTCGCATCACTCTCCCAAGTCGAAAAAGACACATTGGACCGCGCAAGGGATATTCTCGGCAAACCCTGAAAATCCCCTTCGAGTATCCGCCATGGCCTCTTGACAGTGGATTCTTTTTTCATTCATAACATAGCACACCCGAACTACAACATTCGTCCCACGATGGCTCTCCCGCTTTCGTGACGTTTTTTTTGTTTTCATATACCATGAACACCCCCCTCCCTGCTCCTGATTCCCCCAAAGATGCGCTTGTGAGCTTCGTTCGCGATGCATTCAAAAACCGCTTCTCTAACGTTGATCCGGATTTCGTCTCGATCGCTCCTGGACGCGTCAACATCATCGGAGAACATGTTGACTACAACAATGGGATCGTCATGCCAGCCGCAATCGAACGCTGGACATTGGCCGCCATTCGCACAAGGCCGGATAGTATCATCCGTATCCACGATGTTCAGTTCAATCTGGAGGCACAATTCGATGCCAAAGAGGAAGTTAAACCCGACACCTTGTCATGGCTGAACTACATTAAAGGCGTGGTTGCCGGTTTCATCCGGCGCGGGCATCCGGTTCCTGGATTTGATGCGGTTCTGTATTCCTCAATCCCACATGGAGCAGGCCTTAGCAGCAGCGCCGCGCTCGAGGCGGTGTTTGCACTGGTCGCCAATAAGCTCACCGGAGCCGGTCTTGAACCACTTGAGTTGGCACTTTTGTGCCAGCAGGCCGAACATGTTTTCGCAGGTGTTCCCTGTGGACTTATGGACCAGATGGCTGTCATCAGATGCGAGGAAGGACACCTACTAGAGTTTGATTGCAGGGACCATTCGGTTGAGCAGATTCCATTCACCGATCCGAATCTCACGATCATGATCATCGACTCCAAGGTCAAACATGAGCTTGCGGGTGGAGAATACGCCAAACGGCGACGCAGTTGCGATCTCGCAACATGCATACTCGGGTTCTCATCCCTGCGGGATGTTCCAATCGACGATTTGCCCCGACTGCTTTCCCATTTGGATAATACGCTGACCAAACGGACCCGACACGTTGTCACCGAAATCGAACGTACGCGGAAGGCAGCATTGCTCCTCAAAGCTGGGGATTTTCCCGGACTGGGTCAATTGCTCAACGAAAGCCATGCATCCCTCAAAGATGACTACGAAGTGAGTTGCGAGGAAATTGATGCCATCGTTGCAACCGCCCAGACATTGCCCGGAGTATATGGATGCCGCATGACAGGTGGTGGTTTTGGAGGATCTGCGATTGCGCTTGTGAGAAAATCGGAGGCAAAGGAGATCGCCTCCAGAATTCAGGAAACAATCCAACTCAAATACCATTTCAAACCTGAGATATTCACAACCGTTCCCACCAACGGTGCCTGTATCGTCTGAGGTATCCACTTTGTTTCACAAGGATTTCAGCTCTCTTCTGACCAAGTTTGAAAGAAGGGTGCCTTGGGTTGCTCAGCCGGTCCTGCCACAGTGTCGGGAGCATTGCTGCTCACGGCATTTTTCCATGCCTCCCCCAAATGGCGGGCTGGAAACTCCCCTTCTCAGTTCATAAAACTCCTGCGGAATCGGATCGGATCGGATCGATGCGGCTTCCCCGAAGTGCCCCTCAACAGGGCAGTTCTGACATCCCTCATAAGTGATGTCGGATTCGAACATCGCCCCCAACCACAAATCCAGCCACTCGAGGAATCATATGCCGATTGGGTTCCGACGCCTCGGGAGTTAGTTGGTGATTTCAGGATCAGCAAAAGGGAATATTGAATCGTCAACCACCGCATGGAAACGACTTCATTCCATCAGCCCATCGACTCAATGGATACATTCAAACCAACGGACGAATGAAAATGCCTTAACTCGCATACAGTCCAAACAAGAGAGCGAATAGTATTCGGGTTGCAGGCTCACCCGAACACATCGACTTTCAGATCCCGGACGACCTGCAATTCACCCCAGTCCGCCCCTTTCATGGACGCAAAGCGGGCTTTCCGACTCTCTGGGAAGCAATCCCGGTGTTCATCGTAGAGCCCATTCAGGAAACGCTTTGACCCGATTGCCATCCCATCGCTGAAGTAGCGGACCCTCCGGCGCAGCAACTCCGACATCTCCACCTTCCCGCCTCTTCGGATCAC
>JAFGAQ010000131.1 GCA_016933595.1 Opitutales bacterium
AATGATTGTCTCGGGAAAAACTTCTTAATCAATCCGTGGCACCCGTGTCAGTCAACATCATTCCTCATTCTGCATTGTGGGTGGGGTCTGCGGGATCAAGTATATAGCAAATTGGGAGAAAAGGAGATTGGAATAGAAATGCGAAAGACAGTAAGACAGTCCTCATGTTCAGCAAATCCAGAGTCTCTATCGACTATCGGCTAGAGTCTGTATGAAACAATAGGGCCAGTTTGTCTGTTTGGACGAGAATTGCTTTTCGAAAGTAAAGAATTTCCTATGGTGTGAAAGGGTATGAGGTTGTTTCATTCCTTTATTATGTTTTTTCTAGTAATGCCATGGTTTTTGGCATGGTGGTGTATTGGGGCGGAGTATTGGGTGAGCACCGACGGGAGCTCATCCGGAAGCGGCTCGACAGATGCGCCTTGGAGTTTGGCACATGCGTTTTCCCATCCGGCTGAATTGCAACCGGGTGACACAATATGGATAAGGGAAGGTGACTACATTGGTCCTTTTAGGTCACGGATCAGAGGGACGGTATTTTTGCCCATTATGGTCCGGGCGGCAGACGGTGAGCGTGTGGTTTTGGATGCTAGTGGGAATGCTCCGGGAAATGCAGCGCTATCAATCGAAGGAGAACACGTCTGGTATTGGGGTCTGACGCTCACCAACAGTGAGCATGGAGATGCTTCGACCGACAAAGATGGCGTCTATTTCGTGGGGGCGAACAACAAGTTGATCAACTGTGTGGTAGTCAACAATGGTGGAAATGGGATTGGATTCTGGAGCTCAGCGATCGACGCGGAGGTGGCCGGGTGCATCATCTACAATAATGGTTACCGGGGAAGCGATCGTGGGCATGGGCATGGCGTATACGCGCAAAACAACACTGGAACGAAGGTTCTCCGCGATAACATATTGTTTCATTCGTTCGGCATTGGATTCCATGCCTACACGGAAAATGGAAGCATCAAGGGCTTTGATATCGAGGGAAACGTGTTTTTCAACGCCGGTATTCCCGGAAGCGGATTTATCGAGCGAAACCTTTTAGTGGGCGGGCTCCAGCCGGCGGCGCGTATCCGGGTGAGCGAGAATATGTTCTATAATCGGGCACTCTTCTCGTCGAAGGCCAGTGCGCAATTCGGGTATTCGGTTGCGAATGAGGACCTAGTTTTTGAGAACAACACGCTGGTTGATGGGACCTTATGGTTTCCCAAAGCATGGGAAAGCGTGCGGAGTCGTGGCAACCGGATGTATTCCCGAAGCAAAGAGATACAACTCATCGCATTTGAGCCGTTGGGCAATGTGGACGAGCCTGACTTCGATTCGAACCACTATGCTGGCGGAACGCTTGCAGGTATGAGTTTTGAGGATTGGAAGCAGAGCAGTGGACAGGATGGGAATTCGACTTATTCAGCAGGATTGCCGACGGAGACACATGTTGTGGTTCGCCCAAACCCATATGAGCAGGGACGGGCGCATGTCGTGGTAATAAACTGGAGCGGGCTGCAGAATGTGGAGGTTGATCTGTCGACCGTTCTGGGATCGAATGATCGGTTCCGGATTCGGGACGTAATGTTCCTCACAGGTGACCCGGTGGTCGATGGCATCTATTCAGGCGGTGTTGTTGTGTTGCCTATGAATCTTTCAGTGATTGATCTTCCGGCGAGGGAGGACAGTTACAGCGATAGGCTGAAGCATACTATGCCCGAGTTTGGGGTGTTTCTGGTCGAAAAGCTTTCGAATCCCACCAATTTGGCCCCGATTCTTGTCCCTGTGGGCAACGCAACCATCGAGGCTGGAAATGTGATCCGCTTAACGGTCGACGCGAGCGACGTCGACGGACCACAGCCTCTTGAGTTCAGAGCATCTTGGTGCGAATGACTTTCGGTATTTGTCCGATGGTGTTGGTTGAAAAAGAAAAAGCCGGTTCCTCAAGTGAAGAACCGGCCCGATAAAGGATCAGGAAGGGAGATCAACCGTTTCAGAGGGCTTCTTCCCCATCTTCGCCTGTGCGGATTCGGATGGTGTCCTCGAGCGGAAGCACAAAGACCTTGCCGTCTCCGATCTTGCCTGTCTTGGCGGAATTCACAATGGTTTCAACGGTCTTTTTGACCAAGTCGTCGGACACTGCGATTTCGATTTTGACCTTGGGAAGGAAATCCACCGAGTATTCGCTTCCGCGATAGATCTCGGTGTGGCCTTTCTGGCGGCCGAAGCCTTTGACCTCCGTCACAGTCATCCCTTCGATTCCGATTTCCGAAAGGGCCTCTTTGACTTCTTCAAGTTTGAAAGGCTTGATGATGGCTACGATGAATTTCATATGCGTAAATATGGATCTAATATGGTGTGGTTCAAGACAATTGACTCATGTTGCCTATCGTGAGGTAGGCGAAAAGTCCGGGTAGGCCTCTTGTCCGTGTTCTCCCACGTCGAGTCCACCGAATTCTTCCTCTGCCGACACACGGAGACCCATGGTGACTTTGACCACTGAGAAGATGGCCAGCGAGCTGAGGAAGGCGAAAGCGGATACCGATAGGGTTCCGATGAGCTGTGAAAGGAAGGCTCCCCCGCCGAAGATCCCCACGGCCAGGGTTCCCCACACACCGCAGACTCCATGCACCGAGATCGCACCGACCGGGTCATCAATCTTGATGCGGTCGATGAAGATGATCGAGAAGACGACGATCACCCCGGCGATCGCTCCGACTATCACTGCGGACCATGGACCCATTGAGTCCGCACCGGCCGTGATTCCCACCAGACCGGCCAGGATGCCGTTGAGCACCATCGAAAGGTCGGGTTTCTTGGAAAGCATCCAGGATGCCAGCATCGAGCTCATACCACCTGCTGCCGCCGCGATTCCAGTGGTGACAAAAACAAGGGATACCCCTGCAGGATCGGCGCTGAGAACGGATCCGCCGTTGAATCCAAACCACCCGAGAAAGAGCATGAACACTCCGATGGTTGCAAGTGGCATGCTGTGACCGAGGATGGGTCGAATGGAACCGTCCGGACCATATTTGCCCTTACGGGGGCCGAGCACTAGAACTGCTGCCAATGCAGCGAAGCCTCCGAAGGCATGCACCAGGCTGGATCCTGCGAAGTCGATGAATTCCTTGCTCTCATCCCCGCCGCTCAGCACACCGTTTAACCAGCCGCCTCCCCATTCCCAGGATCCGGTGATCGGATAGATGAACATCACGAGCAGGGTTCCTGCCACCATGAACGAGTTCAGCTTGATGCGTTCGGCGACCGCGCCGGATACAATCGTGGCGGCAGTGGCGGCGAACATCGCCTGAAAAATGAAGTCGCTCCAGTAGGTGTAGTTGGCATAGGCTCCGGTCATATTGGCGGCCATGTCTCCTGCATCCATTGCATTCGGGATCGGAGCTCCCAGTGCCAGGAATCCGTTGAATTCCCCGGGATACATCGCATTAAATCCCCAGAGGGCGTAGGTCAGCAGACCCATGCAGACAATGAAAACATTCTTGAACAGAATATTGACCGTGTTTTTGGATTGAGTCAGTCCGGATTCCACGGATGCGAATCCGAGGTGCATGATGAATACCAGAGCGGCTGAGATCAGGATCCACAGGTTGTTCACCGTAAACATGGCGGCCGGTGGGGACTCCATGAACGCATCATAGGCAAGCGGAGCGGCCTCAGTCACGGATTCCACCGCGCTGTCGGCCGTTGCCTGCAAAGCCGTGGCGGCTTCGTCTCCATGCGCACCAAGCGCCAGAGCAAGGGTCATCATAAACATGAGGGCAATCCATTTTGGAATGCGCAGGATGGATTTTTGAGCAATCATACAAGTTGATCGTGTTGGTTGATAGTCACGCCTCACCGGGAGGATGAGCCGAACGGGGCACATCTCTGCAACTGCCGTGCCAGATCGCTCAACGTGGATAAATCTGTGCTCAATAGTGGGGTTTGCACTTGAATTGCTCATGGCCATCCGCTTGATGATATGGCGAACAATCTTCAGTATGGTCTTAGTGAATCAATGAATGCCTGGCTCCAGGAAGCACGGAAGACGCTCCAGCTGGCGTTTCCGATCATGCTCAGTCAGGTTAGCCAGAACTTGATACAGGTGATTGACACGGCCATGATCGGTCGGGTGGGAGTGGTTCCTCTGGCGGCGGCGGCGTTTGCGAGCAATATGTTTATCGTTCCGTTGGTGTTCTGCTACGGGATCAGCTCCGCTGTCTCGGTGTTGGCAGCGAATGCATTTGGGGCCGGAGACTCGAAGCGTGCGGATCGAGTGCTGCGTTGTGGTTTGGTTGTATCGATGATCGCGGGTCTCTTGATAGCCCTCGGGATGCAGATGTTGAGGGGAATGCTGCATGAGTTGGGGCAGCCGGAGGCGGTCTCGGTCGAAGCGGAGCCGTATTTTGTGCTGTTGGGGTGGTCCATTGCGCCGGTTCTGTTGGGCTCCAGTCTAAAGAATTATTCTGAGGCTAAAAGCCGCCCGTGGGTTCCGTTCACCAGCATGGTTCTGCTGTTGGTTCTGAATGTGTTTTTCAATTGGGTCTTCATTTATGGTCATTTTGGTGCTCCTGCCATGGGATTGGTTGGAGCCGGGATCGGCACGCTTTTGGCCCGGTGCCTCGCCACCCTCTACCTGGCGATGTGGATTGGATGGGGCCGTTCCTGGCCATTCCATTGGTTTTCCTGGGATTGGTTGACGCTGCGATGGGCTGATTTCCGGAATCTTTTATCGATCGGGTTGCCGAGTGCGGTGCAGGGTGTTTCTGAAGTGAGCGCGTTCATGCTGGCATCGATTATGATCGGTTGGCTCGGTGATGCACCTTTGGCGGCCCACCAAATCGCGATAAACGTGGCGTCCATGACTTTCATGGTGACCCTGGGGCTATCTTTTTCGTCCACGGTGCGCATAAGCCAAAAATTCGGACAAAGGGACTACCGGGGAGTCCGGATTGTCGGATCGGGAGTGTGCCTGATGGCGGTGGTATTCATGGTGGTTTGCATGGTGGGAATCCTGATGCTGAGAGAATGGATTCCGGGGTTGTTTGTGTCCGATGCGGAAGTGATACGCTTGGCCGCTCTCTACCTCGTGTTGGTCGGAATGTTTCAGGTCTTTGATGGTATTCAGGTTACGATGATCGGAAGTCTTAGAGGGATGCAGGATGTCAGGGTGCCCATGTGGATCCAGATCGGTATCTACTTTGGGGTGAGCTTGCCGTTCGCATATGTTTTGGCTTTCCCCTTGGGCATGGAAGGCGCAGGGATATGGACCGGTCTGCTCGTCGGCCTCGCGCTCTGCGCGGTGGTATCTTCGATGCGGTTTCATGTTCTGACCAGACGACACATTCGAATGCTTTCCTGACTGGAATTATCCCCTGAATGGGCTTAGACTAGCCGTTGTTATGAGTATCCTGACGATTATTCTCTGCATCTTTCTCCCTCCTGTGGCTGTTGGCCTTGAGAAGGGATTGGGTAAGGATTTGCTGATCAATATTATCCTATTGCTCCTCACTTTGGGGGTTGGTGCCATCATTCACGCCTTCTGGGTGTGTTCCCGTAAGGGTTGATTTCTCCACTTTTTTCTCCGGAGGTTTCCGGTATTCAGGGTCCACCGCTTTCGGATCAGGCTGTGGGAAGGTTGTTTTTAGGCCCAAAAACGCTTGGTGGGGTTTGTTCTTTGGGATTGCCCCAAAGTCGATTTGATTAAACGATGCGGAATGATCAGCGCTCAAGATATCGCCGACCTGCAGAAGATATGGACCGAACAATGGCACGGGGAGCGTCCCTATGTTCCCGCATGTAACGATGGATTCAACGTGTTTGCGGAGGCTAACCACCGCCGGAATTTTGACTTATGGCATGAGGAGGACCGTGCCCGGCGGGATGATATGGGTTTCGAATTCGTATACCATGCGAAAAGGGCGATCGACCGTTACAATCAGCAGCGCAATGACTTTATCGAGCGCATGGATCAGTCCTTGTTCGAGGCTTTCAAGCCCGATCCTGAGCATGTTCCGGTGAATTCGGAGACCCCTGGAATGATCATTGACCGGCTCTCGATTCTGGCGTTGAAGGTTTATCATATGAGGGAACAGACCGAGCGTGATGACGCCACGCCGGCCCACCTCACAAAGTGCCGCGAACGGCTCGCTGTTTTGGAGCGTCAGCGGGACGATCTTACCCGGATTCTGCAGCACTTTTTGCTCGAGCTTGAACAAGGCACACGTGCATTCAGGGTCTACTTCCAGTTCAAGATGTACAATGATCCGGCTATGAATCCGGAGCTCTACCGCAAGTCCTGAACGGGCGACCCCCGGGTTTTATCCCGAATATGTATTGGATTCTGCTCATCACCGGAAAACTGTTGTCCCTGCTGCCCCTCTGCGCGGCGGAGGGATTGGCATCGGTTTTGGGCTGGTTGCTCTATATTTTACCCTCACGGCGCAAGCGAATCCTGCTTTCGAACCTGCACCATGCGTTTCCGGAAAAGACGGAGGGGTGGAGGCGCCGGATTGCTCGGGTGAGCTGCAGCCGCACCATAGAAATGGGGCTCTTCAACATCGTGAGCTCGCATTTTTCGCAGGAGCGATACCAGGGATGCCTTGAAATGGATCCGAAAGGCGAACGGGCCTTTGAGGAAGCATTGAAGGAGGGCCGCCCGATGCTATTTCTGGGAGCCCATTTTTCGATGGTGGAAGCTTTCAATGCATGGCCGGCTGTTTCCCGTTTTCCCATGCCGGAAATGGGAGTGCTCTATCGTCCGTATAAGCACCCGAAGATCGATGCCTTGATCAAACGCAACCGGGAGCGCTGTGGCGCGCGGTTGTTTTCGCGTCGTGAGGGGTTCGCCGAGTTTGGTCGGATTCTCTCCCGAGGCGGATGCGGAGCGATCCTGTTTGACCAGAATTCCGGTAGAATGGGCAGTCTGATCCCGTTTTTCGGTAGGGTCTCCTCTGCCACCGAGTTGCCCGGGTTGTTTGCGAAGAAATACCGCGCGATAGTTTGGATGGGGCATTCGGAACGGCTTTCGATCTTTAAGGCACGTTTTCATTTGTTCCGCTTGGACGGAGATATGTCGGACAGCCGGGAGGTAACCTTGGCTTCCAATGCCTGGCTTGAGGATCGGCTGCGTGCGAATGACGATTGGTGCGCGGACTGGCTTTGGACCCATAACCGATGGAAGATCCTTCATCGTGCATCGGTTTGCCTGGGCATGCGGCACAAGAAGGTGTTGGTGAATTTCGGAAGTCTGGCTGATCGAAAGACCCGTATCTGGTTGTGCCTCCGGAAGGCTTCGGAGTTCCGGGACACGCTTCAACCCTTTGTGGGTGCCTTACGCGTAAGCCGACCCGATGCGTCAGTGACGCTCCTCTCGGAAGATGCAACCCGCTTTTCCCAAGACTTTCCGTCGGTAGTGGATGCTGCAATTGATCTGCCGGTTTCCTTCCGGAATGCATGGTCAAAGGCATGGGAGTTGAGAGGTGCTTATCCTGACATCTGCCTGATTCCCGAAGACGATGCCCGCCTTCGGTTGCTGGTGCGGGTGTTTGGATCTCCGCTGCGAATCGGGATGCGGACCCGTACCGCCTCGGGGGGGATGTGGTTGACCCATGGGTGGAAGGTGCCAGACGGGGAAAGCGTCCATTCAACCGAAACCTGGATGGCTTTCGGACGGAATTTTGGTATGCAGATCCCCGGGGAATCCCTGCTCAATGAAGGAGACGACCCTCAGGATTCTGAGGAATGAGCCTTGTCCACCCAAGAATATCCGAAGAGTATGACAGAATAACATGAATGCTTTCTTGCCATATCTGAAGTATCTGCGCCCCTTCCGTTTCCATTTTTGGATGGCGATGTTAGCTGGGGTGGTATTTGCGGTTTCGAGCGGATTCAGTCTTCCGATGATGGCCGACAAGGTGTTCCCAAAGCTTTTCGGGGATGGTCAGCAGATGGACGGAGTGACTGTGGCGCTTGTGGCGATGGGAATTCCTTTGGTGTTTGCGGTGCGGGCGATTTCCGGATTCTTCAATGTCTACCTGATCAACTACTGTGGGGTGCGGGTTTTAGAGGCCATCCGGTTGAAGTTCTTCTCCAAAATCCTGGATGTGGAACCGGGGTATTTTTCGAATAGCCGGACGGGGGATCTGGTTTCCCGGATGTCGGCGGATACCGCATTGGTTCAACTAACGCTGACGGAGGCCGCCAATGACCTGATCCGGCAACCCCTCACGCTGTTGGCGGCTGTTTCGTTCCTGATATATAAGTCCGTTTCGGATCAGCAGTTTGCTTTCATTTTTCTCTGTTTGTTGGTTGTTCCGGCTTGCGTGTTTCCGGTTCGGGCGCTTGGGAAGCGCCTGTTCCGCAAGGCCAAACAGCAGCAGGTGGAGCAGGGGGATGTATCGAACCTGATGACAGAGGCGGTGAGTGGGGCCCGCGAAATCCGTATTTTTCGCGCGGAGGCTTCCTTCCTGGAGAGATTTCAGCGCAAAGTGGCGGATTTGCTGCATTCGCAGATGCGCGTGATCCGGTATTTTCACATGCTTTCGCCGTCGATCGAGGTGATTTCTTCGGCGGGCGTCAGTATGGCGTTTGTGGTGGCATACATGCAAGGGATCACTCTGGAGACCTTTATGCCGCTGCTCTTTGCGCTCTATATGAGCTATGAGCCGATCAAGAAGATTGGTGTTCTCAGCAGTCGTTTTCACCGGGGCAAGGCGGCCTTGGAGCGTTTGGAGGAAATAACCAACTATGCGGTTTCCATCTGTGAACCCGGTCCGGATCGTGCGGTTGCGTTGGAAAGGGCTCAGGGGGAGATTGTTTTCAAGGATGTCTCATTCGCCTATGGGCAGGAGCCGACGCTTGAAGGGGTTTCGTTCCGCATTCGGCCGGGTGAGAAAATTGCTGTGGTCGGCCCGAGCGGAGCCGGTAAGAGCACGTTGATCCAGTTGATTCCCAGATTCTATGATCCGGCGAGCGGGTCGGTGGAAATTGACGGCAAAGATGTGCGCGACCTGAGCTTCGAGGACCTGAGACGCAATATCGCGATCGTATTGCAGGAGCCGGTTTTGTTTGCCGGGACTTTTGAGGACAACATTCGCCTGGGCAAGCCGGATGCGACGACCGAACAGGTTGAGGAGGCTGCCCGCAAGGCCCACATTCACGAGTTTATCGTGTCGCTCCCAATGGGATATAAGACCGAGGCGGGCGAACGCGGCACCCAGTTGAGCGGCGGCCAGCGGCAACGCATCGCCTTGGCACGGGCGTTTCTCAAGGATGCCCCGATCCTGATCATGGACGAGGCGACCTCCGCCCTCGACAGTGAGAGCGAGGAGAAGATCCAACTGGCCTTGAGCAGCTTGTTTGAACATGTAACGGGGATCATGATCGCCCACCGGTTCAGCAGTATTCGCTTTGTGGATCGGGTTCTTGTCTTGGACAAAGGCCGTTTGGTAGCCAGTGGGACACACACCGAGTTAATGGAGTCCTGTTCGCTCTACCGTAAGCTCTACCTGAATCAGGCGGGTACGGATGATGCCACACCTGAAGCTCTGAGAGCAAAATGACGCAGGTAAGCGACAGGGTGGTTTTGTGCGATACTCATGCGCACCTTCACGCCGACTGCGATATCCCGTTGTCATGGAATGCTGCATATCGGAACTTATCCCGTTTCTCGGCCGGGAAAGACTTTTCGGCGGTTGTGTTTCTTGCGGACATGGAGGGGCAGTCCTTTTTTGAGGACTTGCACGCTTCGATTGGATCAAAGATCGGATCAACCTGGTCGGTTTCGGCTACGGATGAAGCGGTATCAGTAAAGCTGACCCGGGACGATGGAGCCTGCATTTATGTGGTCGCGGGGGCTCAGGTTGTTTCGCTCGAACGGGTGGAAGTTCTTCTGTTGGGCACTCGGACACGGTTGCGCGATGGACTTTCTTTGATCGATGTTTTGCAGGGTTCGGGGGATCGGACAGGCTGGACCGTCCTGCCGTGGGGGGTTGGAAAGTGGATTGGAAAGCGTGGCGCGATGGTTGCGTCTGCATTTGGAGCATGCCCGGGTTCAGCAGGGGTTTGGACCGGCGATAATGGGAATCGTCCATGGTTTTGGCCTGAGCCAGAACTTTTCGGCCGACAGCGAAAGCTGGGTATGCCGGTTTTTCGGGGGACCGATCCCTTGCGGATTCCTGGGGATACCCTTCGCATTGGTTCCTTTGGGAACAGGTTGGTTTGCGATTTTGACCCGGACCGTCCATTTGCGAGTCTGAACGCTGCGATTCGTTCCGGAGATGCTGAGATCGGTGATTTCGGTTCTCCGATGGGGATGGTACGCTTTGTTGCAAACCAGATTCGGTTGAGGTGTTACTGAATGTGGCATTCGGGTTTTGGTTTTCCGTTTTGCAATTGCTTGTCCCTGAGGATGTGAAACGCGCGTATGCCTTCCCGGAGGATTGACAGCCCGGGCGATGCCCTGTAGGGCATTTCGGATCATGGATCCGATTAAATTTCTGTTACCCGATGAAAAACTGCCGGAACAATGGTATAATATTGCGGCTGATTTGCCCGAGCCATTGCCTCCGCCGTTGCATCCCGGGACGTTGAAGCCTTTGTCTCCGAGCGATTTGGCACCTCTGTTTGCCGATGAGCTGATCAAACAGGAGATGAGCACCGAGCGGTGGATCCCGATTCCGGATGAAGTGCGCCAGATTCTGGCCCAGTGGAGGTGCACGCCGCTCTACCGCGCGCGGCGCTTGGAAAAGGCATTGGGAACTCCCGCACGTATCTACTACAAGTACGAAGGCGTGAGCCCGGCAGGTTCCCACAAACCGAATACGGCGGTCGCGCAGGTATACTACAACAAGATGCAGGGGGTTCGCCGGATTACCACGGAGACGGGCGCCGGACAGTGGGGATCGTCACTGGCTTTTGCATGCAAATTCTTTGGCCTCGAGTGTGAGGTCTACATGGTGCGTTGCAGTTTCGAACAGAAACCCTATCGCCGGGCGTTCATGGAGCTAATGGGGGCAACCTGTTATGCGAGCCCGAGCAATCGGACTGCTGCTGGCCGGGCTCTCCTCGAAAAGGATCCGGAGGGGCGTGGTTCTCTCGGTATGGCGATATCTGAAGCCGTTGAGATTGCAGCCCAGAATGAGGACACAAAATACTGCCTCGGCAGCGTCTTGAACCACGTCATGCTCCATCAGACCGTCATTGGGCAGGAAGCCATGATGCAGATGGAACTGGCAAACGATCAACCCGACATCGTTATCGGATGCGCGGGTGGGGGCTCCAACTTTGCGGGGATTTCATTCCCGTTTATCGGCGAAAAGCTCAAGGGCAAACGCAAGGTGCGGGTGGTTGGAGTTGAGCCCGCCGCATGTCCCACGTTAACGAAGGGACTGATGGCCTATGACTTCGGGGATACTTCCCACCTCACGCCGTTGCTCCGCATGCATACTCTGGGTAGCACCTTTGTGCCCCCGGGAATCCATGCGGGTGGTTTGCGCTACCATGGCATGGGACCGCTGGTCAGTCATTTGGTTCATTTGGGGCAGATCGAGGCGATGAGCGTTCATCAGCTTGAAGCATTCCAATCTGGAATGACCTTCGCGCAGGCCGAGGGAATTGTGCCAGCCCCGGAATCGAATCATGCGATTGCTGCGGTGATCCGCGAAGCGGAAGTCTGCAAGCAGAGCGGAGAGTCAAAGGCGATTCTGTTCAACCTGAGTGGACATGGATTGCTTGATATGCCGTCCTATCAGGCCTATCTGGCCGGAAAGCTGCAGGACTACGACTATCCGAGCGAAGAAATCGCCATGGCGCTTGCCGGGCTGCCGTCGGTCAACAGGTGATGATTTGAGAATCTTCTATCAAAGGGACGGTTTCCGGATGCGGGACCGTCCTTTTTTGATGGTTATGCCTCTTCCTGTTTGCGGGCCTGCTTCCGGCGTAGCGTGTAGTGGGTGACGATGACCAGAGCTGCCATCGAGGACGCCAATACGGTCGCGGGTTCAGGTAATACCAGCCTCGAATGCATGGCGGACAACTCCACTGCGCTGAGACCGCTTTCCGGTGCGGCGGCCTCTAATCCGGGAATGCCGAGCGCAAACACGCCAAGGACAAACGCGTTGGCAAGTGCTACGGACAGAATGCGGAAAAGTGAACTGCGGATCGTTGTCATGGCTGAAGTAGGTTGGCTGATGGCATGATCAACGGACAGGTTTCCCCGATCTGAATGGAGCATGGGTGATTTTTACGAATTTTCGGAAACTGTCTTCTGCTATGTTTTGCGAACCGGCGATAGGGATGAGATCGATCGGAGGGCCAAAGCCGCTAAGAGCAGTGCTCCAAACCATATTGTCCCTGCCTCGGGAACGGCTGAATGAAAGGATATGTTGGAGATTCCGATAACCTGCCCCACCGGGTTTGATTGTGCCCGGCTTCCGCTCGAGTATCGGAAAGCGATCGTATCCACGGGTTGCTCCCAGTTGAGCGTGAAGGACCCGTCGGGACTCCAGTTGAGGTTGGTGTTCCCCCGGTAGAGCACATCTCCGGGCCGTGAGGTCGTGTCGACCAGGACATCGGATCCAATGTTGGTCGCAGTGGGGGTGACCAGTGCGGTATCATTCCATCCGTAGGCCTGTTCGATGACGTCTTCCCACGCATAGCGGGTTGGGCGTGAACCGGTTCGGTCTCCGCGGTCCATATCCTCGAAAGAAAACGAAACGTTGGCCACCGTGCGCGTGAAGCGAATGGTGACGTCGATGTAGCTCCAGTTACCGTAGTTGGACGACCAATCCGGAAAGAGCACCAAGGTCTCACCGTTGTCTTGGATGGGGCTATAGTAGTTGCCCCCCGAGATTGCCGTGCTGATGGAGATATCGATGCCGGATCCCTGGACATCCGAAAAGGTCTGAGAAGGGCTCCCGGTGTTCCACGTGACTTGGCTCCAGTCCAATACAACTGCAGAAACAGCGTTTGCTCCAACCGAGAACGCGAGGAGCATTAGCAATGGGAAAAGTCGCCGTAGGCAGGTTCTGCTGCATGGTGAATGGACTGTCATACCCCGAGTAACGGATGATTGCCGGATTTCTGGACCATGACTTGCTGCGAAAATTTACAACTTTCTTGAGACGAAGCGAAATTATTAGTTTCGTTTTCAAACCCCATCAGAATTCAACAGTGCACAGATAAAAATGCGCTCGTGGGATTGTCACCGGACGAAACGAAGTCCGTTTACAACCGTTACAACAAGTGATAATATAGAATCATGACAAAAGGTGGGAGAGTGGGATGGTGGATCGTTTTGGCCTTGATTCTGATAGGGGCAGGGCTTGTCGGGCTTAAACCGGCGTATCGCGGATTGAAGGCATGGAGAGCCAACCAGATCGCGAAAGATGCGGTGGCCGCATATTTGAGTGCTCCGAAGGATCCGGAGGCTGTGACGGATGCCGCTTTGCGTGCCAGATCCGCGCTGGTGCTGGACCCGGATGGTTTTGCCCCGAATCGCGCCTTGGGCATTCTGCTGACTGGGGTTCGCCCATCTGAGGCTCTAGGATTTTGGGACCGTGCGGTTGCAGCCTCACCGGATTTGTCAAGGGATGATGCGCTCGCTTACACTCAGTGCCTTTTGGTGAATCGTGAATGGGATCGCGCCGAAGCGGTGTTGACAGGACTTGCGGAGGAGCGCCCCGATGATCCGGTGTTGGATTACAACATGAGCAAGCTCCGATACCTTCAGGGGCGCAGGAGTGATGCACTGGAGCATTCCAGGAAGATGATGCGAATGGATGCTGAGCTTTCCGTAGCCCAGCGTTTGCATGGTATCGGATTGGCCTATGAAGCCGGTAACGGGTCCGATCAATCGCTTGCCCGCGACGCCGTGGAGCATCTTCTGGTGGAAGGAGAGGGTTTGTGGGAATTGTTGTCGATGGAAGTGCTGCCGGTCTCAGTCAGAACTGCGGTTGCAGCGAAGTTGAGGGATGGGCAGCGTTCGTTCGAAGAGATGCTGACGCTGGCGGACTATGGGATAAGTTTGGGAATGGAAAGCCCAGGGCATTACTTTGAGGGTTTGTCATCCCATACGGATATGCTGGACGAGACCCGCCGACACATGTTGGTCCGGTGGTGTTTGCGCCATGGGATACCGGAGCGTGGCCTGGAGGTGATTCCCGAACCAAAGGCGCTGGAGCGCCGGGATGCTTTCCTGTTACATATTCAACTGCTGACCCGTTTGAAGCAGTGGGACCGGATTCGGGAGCTTATATCGAGGGATAATCTGCCACTGGAAGCCTTTTGGCAGTATTTGTTGCAGGCTGAGTTGGAGTTCGAAACCGGGGATCTGGCGAAGGCGAATCATTTGTGGAACCGGGCGCGCAGCGTTTCGGTTGAAAGCAGGGAGCAGCTGTGGTTACTATTGCGGTCGGGTGACAAAATCGGAGGAGAGGACAGGACAACCAATCGGATAATGGGGGATCTTGTATTCTCCGGGGAATCGGTGGATGTCATCCGATCCTATCTCGTTGATCGATTGGGTGTAGACCGCGATTATGGGCGTTTTCTGGAGTCCTTGCGAAGCCTGAAGACACGTTTTTCCGAGCAGGCCGAGTGGGTGAATGATTGGGCGTACTATTCCATCATTATGGGAAAGGACAGTGGTGAGGCGCTGGCTGAGGTAAACCGCTTGATTGAGGAAGAACCTTCCAAGTTGGCTTATCACATGACGTGGGCCATGGCCATGGTTATGCGCGGCGAACCGAGGGAGGTGTTGGAGCGGTTGCGTCATTTCAAGGTTGACTGGGACTCTCTGGCACCGCGTTGGAGGATGATCCTTGCCTTGGCTCTCGCCTTGGTCGACGAAAAGGAACAAGCGGCGCATTACATGCAGGGTGTCGATCCTGCACAGTTGAGTCCCTATGAGAGCGCTCTTATCGAGCGCCTCATGGGTAGTGCTTCCTCCTGATACAACTTTGTTTCAGCGGGAAGCCTTCGAGTGCGAATGGCACCAAAAGCCGGCAGGCAATTAACCCTGCTGGGATGGTTGATCACTCGGATGCTTCTGGGATTCGGCCAACAACTCTCTCGAGCGTTTAAGTGCATCGTCGAAACTGGCACACAGGTTTGGGCGTCCGATCAGTTCAATGAAGCCTGATTTTCTGAGAAGATCAAGTGGTTGACGGTGAATGCCGGAAATGATCACGGTGCTGCCAATGATTCTGGAACGCTCGATGACACTCTGAAGCGCGTGGAGAGAGGTGGCGTCCATCGCGGTTACAAGATGCAGCCTTAGGATGAGTATTTTGGGAAACTCACCCACACGCAGAAGGGCATCCTGCATTTTTTCAGCAGCTCCAAAAAGAAAGGGTCCGAAGATCCGGTATGCGATCACACCATCGGGAATCTCTTTGCCTTGGGCCAATTGTGCCTGGGTTTCGAGCACATCCTCGCTGGTGACCCGCGATACTTCCGTGGAATCTGACACGCGCCGGATGAAGAGTATCGCTGCGAGAACCATCCCGACTTCAACCGCGATCACGAGATCGAAGATAACAGTCAGTCCGAAAGTCGTCAGTAGTACGAGGGCGTCACTCTTGGTCATCTTTCCGAGACGGGTCATTTCGTGCCATTCACCCATGCGGAATGCGACCATGATCAGGACGGCGGCCATCGCCGCCATCGGGACATAGGCAGCGTATCGGGCGAATACCAGCACGATGGCGAGGAGTGTGATCGCGTGAACAATCCCGGCGACCGGACTTTTGCCACCGTTGTTAATGTTTGCGGATGTGCGGGCGATCGCCCCGGTTGCAGGAAGCCCTCCCAAGAAGGGGCATACAATGTTGGCTATCCCCTGAGCGATGAGCTCGGTGTTGCTGTCATGGTGATCTCCGGAAAGACCATCCGCGACAACGGCGGACAGCAGGGACTCAATTGCGCCCAGAACGGCGATAGCGGTGGCCGGTCCGAGCAAATCCCGGATAAGGTCGAGATTGATCTCCGGCATGCTGAATGGAGGAAGGCTTGCGGGAATCGCTTGAGCCCCGAACTGCGAACCAACCGTTGCAATCGCTCCACTGTCTCCTGTTTTGATCAGCAGAACTGCAATTGTCGCTCCAAGCATGGCAACGATTGATCCGGGAATGCGTTTCATCCCAAGACGCGGCCAGAAATAGATGATCGCCATGCAAACCAGGCCGAGTATGGCTGTCGGAAGATGGGATAGTCCGATGTTTTCCCCGATCCAGACCACTTTCTCGATGAATTCCCGTGGTGCGGCTGTTTCAGCTTTGATCCCGAAGATGTCGGCAACCTGAGTCGCCATGATCGAGACCGCAATCCCGGTGGTGAACCCGCTGGTGACGGGCCAGGGAATATACTTGATGAGGGTTCCCATTCGGGTGATACCCATCAGCAGCAGAATCATCCCAGCCATGATGGTGGCAACGATCAGTCCGCTGTAGCCGTGTTTCTCCACGATGAGAAGGACAATCGGGATGAATGCGGCCGTCGGTCCTCCGATCTGAACCCGGCTTCCGCCAAGGGCCGCTACCACAAAACCGGCGAAGATTGCGGTGAATATCCCGAGCGCTGGCGCGGGAAAAGGCGTGGCCGTGCCGGGTGGAATACTGGCGATCCCGAGTGCCAGGGCAAGCGGTAGGGCAATCAGTCCAACCGTAATGCCGGCCATCACGTCCGACGAGAGGTCGGATCGGGTGTATTTTCGTGAAAAGACTTCCAGCAGCCGAGGCCTGAAGGAAGGGAACGGAAGATTCCTGTTTGGCATATGCTCATTCAACAAAAACCACCGATGACGTCACTGTGACGGTTTCGAGTCAAGGGGTTTTAATCTATCCATCTGTCGTATATCCCTTTATGCAAGTGGCTTATTAAACTTGCTAATATGGGGTTATGCCGGATCTTCCCTCCGATAATCCATTCACGAACTGCCGTGGAGGATTCTTCGGGATGGGGTGCCTGGGGCATAGTGAGAGCGACTAAAGGATCAGATTCAGATTCCTTAAGGCCTCATGAAGCTGAGCTTGATCGATGGGTTTTGTGATGTATGCGTCGCAGAGGTTTTTGTAAGCCTGAGTGATCGATCCAGTGTCGGAGAGTGATGTTGTCATGAGGATACTGGAACCGGACCCCAGAGCGATGGAGTGCTGATCCTCAATCTCACGGATGCGCTTAAGTGCTTCAATTCCATCCATATCTGGCATCATAATGTCCAGACAGATTAGCGTGTAGGGTTCTCCGGATTCAACCGCTTTTGCGGCTGCCGCAACAGCTTCGACCCCATTCGAGGCCACATCCACAGGACCAATTTGCTTCAGTATTTCCTGCAGCAGAAGCGAGCTGGTGAAGTCGTCTTCAACAATGAGCGATTTCATAGTGGGCCTTTCTTTGGCTTAGGGATCATTTCTTGAGGACTCCAGCGCTTGCAGGGTCTGATCGAAGATCCATTCAAGGCGGAAAAACGCGGTGCGGGCCGCATTCCGGTTTCCTTCACGGGATGCGGATTCAAGATCAGAAGCTGCTTCAGCGAGACGGTTGGCTCCCACGCATGCTGCGGCTCCTTTGATGCGATGCGAATGCATGAGGGTGTTTTCCTGGTCGTTGTGCCCGAAACTCTCGCGTAGTTTGGCCATCTGCCGGGGGACATCGAAGATGAAACCGTCCCGCAATGTGAGCGCGAGTTCCCGGTTTCCCATGATGCGGTCCAGAAGGTCGTCGAGATCCCAAAAGGGCGCTTCACCTCCGGATTCTCCGGATTTGAGTGAAGCTGTATCCGGGTCGGATGCGGGTTGGGAATGGTGTTGGTTGATGAGGGACTGGATGGTTTCCGCAAGATGATTTGGGCGAATGGGTTTCGAGATACAGGCGTTCATTCCAGCCTCAAGGCAGGCCTGTCGCTCCTTTTCCCCTGTGTCTGCAGTGATGCCGATGACGGGGATTTGTGATGAAGTTGTCCATCCTTTGGATAGCCGCAGGCTCCACGTGGCCTCGATTCCGCTGAGCGAAGGCATGTGAACGTCCATCAGGCAAATATCGAAATACCCGTTTTTCAGCATGGAAAGCGCGGTTGCTCCATTGTCAGCACTATCCGTCTGAATGCCCATGCGTTGAAGGATGGAGACCAAGGCCAATCGGTTCATGGGGTAGTCATCTACGACCAAAGCATGCCATCCGGCATTGTTGAAGACACCGGATAGGTTATTGATTTTCGCCTGATCCGAAGCCGATTCAACCGGTGGATTCGTATCCGATGACGAAGAAGATAGACTGGTTCGGCTCCCGGAAATGGAGTCGCCGATTGGCTGAGGCTGACTGTTCATGGATGGAATGAGACGCGCGGAACGAGCGAAATCTGTCGGAAACCGTGCCTGAACGAAAACCTCTCATGTCCTCCGGGTACACGATTCTCCAATTCCCATAATCGGATGACTCCCTTGATTCTTAACATGCATTCCTTCGATAGCCTCGCTTTGTGCATTTGATCGAATCCGGAAGGGCTCTGATTGATGGATTCATCATGAAAAATTGTCACAGTCGCGCTTGAATACGTGGCGATCTCGCCTAGACGTGATGCATGCTGGATTGCATCCGTAAAGCCGAAGCCGTGTTTTTTGACCTTTTCCATACGCTGTATTCCCATCGTAGCAGCGGTGTGCGTGGTTTTGGAACAAGCGCCATTCTCGGGATACCGGAGGATGAATGGAACCGATTGCTTTTTCATGGCTCCGAGGCACGGGCAAAAGGATATGTGACCGACAAATATGAAATTATCCGGCAAATTGCCCATCAAGTGGATCCGTCCATTCCGGAATCGAAAATCCGGGAGGCGGCGGACTATCGTGAATCACGCTTTTACGAGGGACTCGCTTCGCTGGACGCCCCGAAATCCCATGTGATCCGGGAGTTGAAAATGCACGGAAAGAAGATCGGGCTGATCAGCAATGCCGATGCGGTTGAAGTCAAGGGATGGTTTGTTTCCCCGATTTCCCGACTGTTCGACAGTGTGATCTTTTCATATGCGGTTGGCCATGTGAAGCCGGAGCCCGAAATCTACCGCTTGGCCCTTGATTCATTGGGGGTTTCTCCAGAATCTTCAGTATTTGTGGGAGATGGCGGTTCGGATGAACTGATTGGCGCAAAGAAACTTGGATTCACCACCATCCTCACCACTGAAATCATCCGTGACGTATGGCCGGAATACATCCCGGAGCGCCTTCCCTATGCGGACTATGTCATCGATCGTTTTGAGCAACTCATCGGCCTTTGAGTTGTTGTGCAGACTCGCCGGTCCAAAGCGAATAAATAACCAGGCACTTTATTGCAATCGGTTTGCTAATCAAAATAGCAGAAGTATATTAGGCTTTTAAGGATTCTATCATCATTCAATTGCATCATTCAATTTAGCATTGTGATGGCATGTATCACTGGCCGCGATGTTACACTCGAGACAGGTGGATAATCCATGGGAGTGTTGGGTCAGGAGGAGAGGCAGTCGGTGCAGCATCCCGCCGCCGGGAGGAGCAATAGCCGATCCTAGGGGATTTTCCGGCCGACCAGGAAATCAATGTCCATGATTTCTCCGAGCGAGGGTGGCAACCGGAGCGGGGGCTGCCACCGGATAATCGGCTTTGGCGAGGGGATCGATCAGCGTTTGCTACGGAGGCAGGCGCCGATGAACTCGCGGAAAAGTGGATGCGCTGCGTTTGGCTTGGATTGGAACTCCGGATGGAATTGAACCCCTACCATGAAGGGGTGATCGGCGATTTCGACAATCTCAACCAAACCGCTCTCGGGGTTGGTTCCGGCAATCCGCAGTCCTTTGTCTTCGAGCGCATTGCGGTACGCGTCGTTGAATTCGTAGCGATGGCGGTGGCGTTCGCTGACTTGAGGTTTCCCGTAGGCGTTCCGGGAAATGCTCCCATCCGCCAGATCACAGCGGTAGGCGCCGAGCCGCATGGAGGCCCCTTTGCGGGTGACGTCCTTTTGCGATTCCATCAGGTAGATCACCGGATCGGGTGTCTGTTCGTCAAACTCCTGACTGTTCGCTTTCGGAAGCCCGAGCACATGCCTTGCGAATTCAATGGTGAGGATGTGAAGGCCAAGACAAAGCCCGAAGTAGGGGATCCCCTTTTCGCGGGCGAACTTGGCGGCCCGTATCTTGCCCTCGATACCGCGGTTGCCGAATCCACCGGGAACCACGATTCCATCGAGATTTTCGAGGCACTTCAGCCCGTCTTCCTTTTCGATGACCTCCGAATCCAGCCGAACAATGTCCACCGCGCAATCATTGGCGATCCCCGCATGGGTGAGGGATTCGTAGACCGACTTGTAGGCGTCCTGGAGTTCGATGTATTTTCCTGCCACTCCAACTGTAACACGGTGGGCAGGATACTTGAGGCGGCGGACGATGTCGCGCCATTCATCCATCGACTGCTGTTGGCTGTTGATGCGCAGGAATTCGACGACCAGGGTGTCGAGGTTTTCCCGTTGGAGCATCAGGGGAAGCTCATAGATCGAGGACTCCACGTCCATCTCCTCAATTACTGCACGAACCGGGACATTGCAGAAAAGACTGAGCTTCTTGCGCAGGTTCATGTCCATGGGTTGCTCGGTGCGGCACACCAGAATGTCGGGTTGGATCCCGATTTCACGGAGCTTGGCGACGCTCTGCTGGCTGGGCTTGGACTTGAGCTCACCAGCTGCCTTGATGTAGGGCAGGAGGGTGACATGAATGAAAAGGACGTTCTCCTTGCCGACTTCGAGCGCAAACTGCCGCATCGCTTCAAGGAAAGGCAGTCCCTCGATGTCGCCGATGGTTCCGCCAATCTCGGTGATGAGGATGTCAATGTCGTCGCCGGCATCGGTCAGGCGGGCTTTGATCTCGTCAGTCACATGCGGAATAACCTGCACCGTCTTTCCGAGGTAGTCTCCCCGCCTTTCCTTTTGGATGACGGATTCGTAGACTTGCCCGGAGGTCAGGTTGTTCCGTCGGGTGAGCCGGCAGTTGGTGAAGCGTTCGTAGTGCCCGAGGTCGAGGTCAGTTTCCGCACCATCATCCAGCACATAGACTTCGCCGTGTTGGAATGGATTCATGGTGCCCGGGTCCACGTTAAGGTATGGATCGAACTTCTGGATCTTGATCCGTTGACCCCGCTGTTCGAGGAGCGCACCCAGAGCCGCGGCAGTCAGCCCTTTTCCCAAGGAGGAAACCACTCCACCGGTTACGAATATGTATTTCATCAGCTATAGAATGTCATTTGCAGTCTTCCGGTCTTTATCCAAAAGGAGGAATCCCGATGCACGCAATTTATGTAAGGAGAAAGCTCAACCCTAATAAGACTGCGCAGTAGATCAAAGCAAAAAGCAGAAGAGTGAAGGCCAATTTGAATAGCCTGACCACCACGAAGCGAATGAGAACTGTCAACAAGGCGCTCACGAGGATGACCACCCACCATGGGTAGGTGTCCATGAGCACGCGGACCTGTTCGATGATCTGAGCCGTCAGATTGGGTTCGGGCGAATCCATGCGGGAACAAATGCTGCCAAATCCGGAGCCCCGACTCAAGACAAGAGCGTACGAGCGGATGGGGGTAGTGGCAATTGCCGGAAATCCGTAGTTCCGTATACTGCATGATCGGTATTCATGGCCCGTGTGGGTTCGAGTCTGAAGAGTTGGGGGTATTTGATTGTCAGTCCGTGCTTGCGAATGATTTGGCATGGGGTAGTGTCGAAATTGCTGGTCCGCGAACGGTGTTCCAGCCTGCCCGCGGATGATCGCGTCCGCCCGGGGTAGTGCCGTTGATCCGTGAGATTGTCGAAATGCCTGAGTTATCAAAGCTAGCAACAGAAGTTCCCCGCCTTACGGTCGAGGGTGCCTGCAAGCGTTTTCCCGGTGGGCTGAGCGCAGTCTATGAGGATATCGGATTCGCGGTCGAGCCAGGATCCTTTGTTTCCCTGATCGGCCCGAGCGGATGTGGCAAATCGACGCTCCTGAAGTCGGTGGCGGGCCTGCTCAAGCCTGACCAGGGCGAAATCTGCTGGGAGCACGCGGCGAGCCGGGAATGCATTCGCCCGGAGATCGGCTACATTTTCCAGGATGCCACGCTGCTTCCATGGTTCAGTGTGCGCAAGAATGTGGAAGTGCCCCTGCGCCTGCGCGGGATGGTGCCCTCGCTTCGGGATCCGGTGTGCCGTGAAATGCTGAAAAAGGTGTGGCTGGAGGGTTTTGAGGACTATTATCCCAAGGAATTGTCCGGCGGAATGAAGATGCGCGTTTCGCTTGCGCGGGCGCTCACGCTCAACCCTCAGGTCATGCTTCTGGATGAGCCGTTTGGGGCGCTCGATGCGATCACCCGCAATGAAATGAACCGTCTCCTGATTGATTTGTGGTTCCGCCAGAGGTGGACGGCCCTGTTTGTGACTCATTCCGTCAACGAGGCGGTCATGCTTTCGGATCGCGTATTGGTGATGTCGGCGCGCCCTGGCCGGATCGTGGATGATGTAGCGATCGATCTCCCCCATCCGCGAAACGAGTCGATGGTGTCGGACCCCCGTTACCTGAACCATGTGTCGCACATCCGGTCCCTGATACTCGCCTCATCCGGGGAGGCGTTAAGGCCAAGCCAGCTCGGGAAATGAAAACACTCAAGACAACAACCGTGGTGGCCCCGCTCCTATCGGGTCTGCTGTTTATTGCCCTGTGGTATGCGGTGATCACGATTTGGAACCTCAGTCCGTTCTATGTTCCGCCTCCTCATCGGGTTATGGCTGCGATGATCGCGGAAGGTCCGCGCCTTCTGGAGGCCACGCTGGTGACGGCGGGCTATGGATTGAGCGGTTTCGCTCTTGCGGTGGTTGTGGGGGTGGCCTTGTCCGTCGGGCTTGGGGCCTCCACACTGGTGCGTAAGGCACTTTACCCGTGGATTCTGGTTCTGCAGATGACTCCGGTCGTGATCCTGGCTCCCATCATCGTGCTTTGGTTTGACTATGGGCCGTCGAGCGTGATCTGCATCGCGTTCATCACCAGCTTCTTCCCAATTGTGGCAAACACGACGCTGGGTATGGTGTCCACCGATCCGAACCTCGTGGATTGCTTTCACGTCTACCGCGCGAAGCCCTGGCAAGAGTTTTTCCTGCTGCGTTTGCCGAGTGCCTTTCCATACCTGATTTCGGGTATCAAGATCGCTGCGACCCTTGTTCCGATTGGAGCAGTGTTTGGCGAGTTCTTTGTGGGCTCTTTCCGTTCGGGAAAAGGCGGCCTTGGGCTTCTGGTGTTTATCTACAACAAGGAAACCCGTATCCCCGAGCTCTTTGCCGCAGGGATTTCGGCGTGCCTGCTCGGCTTCATCCTGGTGTCGGTCGTGGTGGCAATTAACTGGGCGCTGCTGCACAAGTGGCACGAATCCTATCACGTCAAAGG
>JAFGAQ010000132.1 GCA_016933595.1 Opitutales bacterium
GGGTTATGGGGGGACGAATCCCTGGGGCGATACCCCGGGCTGGTATAAGGCCGCGCCGTTGGCACTCGAAGAATGAATATCCGAATGGGTGTGGTATTCGAATGCGGTATTCGAGGGGCAACGCCCCGAAACCATTCCAGCCCAGGCCGACGGCCTGGGAAATAGAAAAAAGAACAGAGGGCTGAAAGCCCGCCCCTTCCACTCAATCCCAAACGTATGCTTCGTCGAACATGACCTCGTATTTTTTCAGGAACATCCGGTACTCATCTTGAAACGTCCGTGTCGTGTGGTGCTCTACTTGATTGTCGATGTAGGCTTTCAATGCATCCAAATCCAATGGACCTACCGAAAAGCATCCATAGCCACGTTGCCACGAGAAAGCCGTGAGACTGGGCGATTGCGTCTTTAACCATTTCGATGACGCAGATTTTAGCGTTTCCACCAGTTTCGCAACCGAGACGGTTCGAGACAAACGGATCGCGAGGTGTACATGGTCCGCCACTCCGCCTACCCGATACGCCTCGCAACCGGCGTTGCGTGTGACGGTAGCCAGATAGGTATGTAGTTTCGGTCGAATAACCTGATCGAGGAAGGGATAACGTTCTTTCGTGCTGAATACCACATGGACGATTACAAGGCCTAACGATTGTGATATGGTATTTTGTCGGGCTTTCAGCCCTCATGGGTTATGGGGATGTTGCGATTCCCGGGGCGATGCCCCGGGCTGGTATGGGTTGCGCCGTTGGCGCTCGAAGAAGGAGTGCATGTTGTGGTCGTGCCGTTTGGTCCCGGGTAATGTCCGGAATCCCCGCAATGCCGTGGCCGTGGGTGCCCGGTTGTGGATAGAATGCGCATGTCGTTTGGGGTCTCGGAGATGGCTGTGCCTTGGAGTGTTGTCCCGAGCATAATGGCTGTGTCGGTAGAATGCAACTCCCGTGTAGTTTTGGCATGCGGTAATTAAGGGGCAACGCCCCGATACTATACCAGACCAGGCCGATGGCCTGGGAAATCGAACAATAAGAGAATAGAGGGCTGAAAGCCCGATCCATCCCTGTCTCGCAATCCGCGTTGTTGAAAACGGTAGCCATGGGTTTGCATGTGTGTGGCCGTGTTGGAGCCCGGAGAACGGCTGCGGGGGTTCACAGTCTCAGGCAAATCTGCATTCCGGGACCATGTACCCCTTCGATCAGAATGCCTTCCACATCGGCGGTTTTGGATGGGCCGGTGGCAAATACCACATAAGGTTCGTCGCCCAGATCCTTTATGGCGTCCACGAGTGTTGCGAAAACCTTCGTGTTGGCGTCGATCAAGGTGACGTGGATCCAAGGTGCCAAGGCCCCGAGACGGCTGGGAGTGCTGGATTCATTGATGACCACGGAGCCTGTTTCCGCGATGATGCCGGCCGCACGGGTAATCCCGAAGGCGTAATCATCGATTCGGGTGGTGTCGATCGCGGATTCAAGTGTGATTCCCGCGTTTTGAAGAGGCCCGGCGAGTGGGCCATTCAGTTCGGGTGCAAGGTAGCCGTGTTTGGCGTCAGCATTCAAGAGCAGAGCAATCAAGGGTCCGATGCCTTCGATGGTTTGTCCGTTGACGGCCCTGAAGCGCTGGCAGAACGTTTCCCAAAGCGATGCGGAATCACTGTCTGTATCAGGAGCCAGTTGGGATGTCACCATTGCGGGATCCCATTCCGGTAGTGGCGTCGGGCTGGGTTTTGCATTGCGTGCGACTGCAGCACGGATGTTATCGAGGAAGCACTGTTGGTCCATGGATTGGATCCTACGATTTGAGTTATTGGTTGTTTCCTGAATCATGTTTCCGGTGCTCTTTATACCAACCCCGGAATTTTCCTCCCCGGAACGGGGGTAGGGTGCGCGTTTGTGTCCAGGCCTGCACTGCGGGGACGGGAACGAGCTTCATTGGCACGTAGTCCATCACTTTTCCCAAGGTGAGTGTGCTTTTCCACATGGATGGCGTGGAGCAGAGAACGGCCCATCCACCCAAGGGAGGGGTCCCTGCAGACGCTTTTTGAATGTGTTCCAGCTTGGACTTGTTGCGGTGGCGCAGCAGTAGCTCCGGTAGCGGAATATCAACTGGGCAGACTTCGTTACACGCGCCACAGAGGCTCGATGCCTTTGGCAGATCCGCAAATTCCGGGTAGCGCTTGCCCGCGAGCAGTGGGCTCAGCACCGCACCCACCGGCCCCGGGTAAACCGCCCGGTATGCGTGGCCGCTGGTCTGCCGGTAAACCGGACAAACATTCAGGCAGGCTCCGCAGCGAATGCAACGCAGGATGGATTGGAACTCACCGGCCAGAATCTCGCTGCGTCCGTTGTCGAGAAACACGACATGCATTTCCCCGGGACCGTCTATTTGATCCGGTGCCTTCGGCCCGTTAATGAATTGGGTGTAGACCGTTAGTTGTTGTCCTGTGGCCGATCGGGCCAATAAGTTGAGGAAGAGGGCGAGATCCTTGTCCCGTGGGACCAGTTTTTCGATCCCCACGAGCACAATGTGGATGCGATTGGCGCAGATCGAGAAACGCGCATTGCCTTCGTTGGTGACAAGGACGATGCGACCGCTCTCGGCGGATACAAAATTCGCGCCTGTTAGCCCGACCTCGGCTTCGAGATACTTCTTGCGAAGATAGGTGCGGGCTCGTCGGGTAATCGTTGTGGGATCGTCGTTGTAGTCGCCGAGTCCCATTTTCTCGAAAGTGGTGGCAATCTGCTGACGGTTCTTGTGAACAATTGGCGTGACGATGTGGGAGGGCATGTCATGGTCCAGTTGCACGATGAATTCCCCCAAGTCACTCTCGACGCTCTCACAACCGTTGTTTTCGAGGAAGGCATTGAGGTGGATTTCTTCACTGACCATGCTCTTGGATTTGATCAGCTTGGTGGCTCCAGCCGCATTCATTATCCCGAGGATGGTGGCATTCGCTTCTTCTCCGTCTTTGGCGTAGTGGACTTTGGCTCCATTGGCTTCGAGTTTTCCGATCGCGGATTCAAGGTAAGACGGCAGGTTCTCCAATGTGTGTTGTTTGATCTGACCGGCGAGTTTACGCAGGGAGTCCGGCGCAATGTAGCCTGCGTTGAGGGCTCCGATACGTTTGTCGTATTTTGCTTTGCTCGATGAGTAAACGGACTCCTTGACCTCTTGGCTGAGGTCACGTCCGAATGCATCAATGGGTTGCGAGGTTTTCATGCTCGGAAATGGGGTTTTCAGGAGTGAATCACCGGCGGATTGGTTGGGGCGTTGCGGAGAGCCTGCAGCAGAATTTCCACTACATGCATTTTGCGGAACGGACGTTTCTGTTTTTCCGCGAGGCCGGAAAGGTGGAGCATGCACGCCATGTCCACCGCTCCGATCAGGTCCGGTTTGACGGCGGTGAGTTTGTCGATTTTAAGCGTGCCCATTGCCGCTGAGGTGTTCGGGTAGGCGACGGAGAAGGTGCCCCCAAATCCGCAACACTGTTCGGACTCATCAAACTCGAGTATTTCCACCCCATCGATGGATCGCAGTAGCTGCAGGGCGGCACTGTATGTATTGGAGCCGCGGGTGTGGCAGGAGCGGTGCAGACTGATCTTGCCATCGAAGCGTCCGTGCCAGGTTTGGATGCCGAGTCCGTTGACCAGAAAGTCGCAGATCTCCCACGTGCGCCCGGCAAGTGTGCGCGCCGCTTCCTTTTCGGCGTCGGTGCCGTTTTCGAAGACCAGCTGATAACCGTGAAACACCATGTGGGCACAGGATCCGGATGGAATGATGATGGGTTGGTCGCCCGTGAACGTGCGAAGTGTGTGCCGGATCACCTTTCGTGCTGATTCCCAGTCCCCCGCATTGAAGGCGGGCTGACCACAGCAAGTCTGGCCGTCAGGCACATCGACCAAGCACCCCACCTGTTCGAGCAGTTCAACCGATGCCTGTGCAACATGGTCGTAGAACGTGTCGCAGAGACAGGTGATCATGAATTGAACCTGTTTGCCGACGATGCGGTTTGCGGGGATCATGGCTTATGAGTGATGCTTTCGATGGTTTGCAAAGGAGGCTTTGCTTTTGAATGGCGGGATGTGTTTTGGGGCACCTCTTGGGTTCATTTCGCGCGGCGGATGTCGATGCCTTCCTCTCCCAGCTTGTCGAGCAAGGGGTGATCCGCTTCGACACAGGTTACAAGGGTGTTGATTTCCTCGCAGCGCGCAAAAAAGTAGGTCGAATTGGCTCCCAGTTTGCTTGGGTCAGCCAAGAAGATAGCGGATCCGCTGCGCGGGATGATCATCTCCTTGATGTAGGCCTGCGCTTCGTTGATCTCGCTGATGCCACGCATGGCATCAATGCCATTCCCCGAGAAAAAGACCTTGTCCACCCGAAAGCGGCGCATGGTCGCAATGGCTGCCGGGCCAACGTAGGATTGTGACTGCCGGTCCAGAATGCCTCCTGAATGGATGATTTCAATGTCGGGATGCACCGTCAGTTCCTGCGCCACCAGGGACGAGTTCGTCATGACCACCAGATCCATATTGGGGATAAGCTTCACCATTTGCAGGGCGGTGGAGCTGGCATCGACAAAAATACGGTCGCCGGGTTTTAACAGATTCAATGCCTCCCGCGCGATGCGCTGTTTGGCCGATATGTTTTGGATGCTCCTTTCCTCAAAGGAGCGATCCTTCATGGGCGACAGCAGCTGGATGGCTCCCCCGTGTGTGCGCTGAACCAGATTGTCCTTTTCAAGCTTTTCCAGGTCCCGGCGTATGGTTTCGTCGGTAACGTTCAACTCCTGGGCAATGTCGATAGTCCGGACGCTACCGCTTTCTTCGATCCGTGCGAGAATGAGTCTATGTCGATCAACTGCGAGCATGGGATGATGGAATTTGTTGGGAAATATGGAGAATTGTGGATTATTTCCTTGATAAGTCCAAGAAAAATCCCTTTATATCCAAATAATTCCACAAATTCCAACTTTAATCTGGCGAACCCATGCAGCTTTCCGCTAACCGAATCTTGATTGAAAGACTGGTGCGTGAAAGCGTTTACCGGCAGTTGGGTCGTTCGCTTCCCAGCAAGCCAGAAGCTCCGAATCCTTTGGTGATCAACGTGAGCGCGCGGCATTGTCACCTCACACAGGAAGCCGTAGAAATATTGTTTGGGTCGGGGCACCAGCTCACTCCTATGAAGTGGCTGTATCAGGAAGGGCAGTTTGCCGCAGAGGAGTCGGTTACGATCATTGGACCCCGCAGTCGCGTGATCTCGAATCTTCGCATTCTCGGGCCATGCCGCGATTTCAATCAGGTAGAGCTCGCTTACACGGATGCACGCGCGTTGGGTTTTGATATTCCTGTGCGTCAGTCGGGCGACATTGCCGGTACTCCAGGGTGTATGCTGATGGGGCCCAATGGCTACTTTCAGATGTCCAATGGGGTGATCCGGGCAGCCATTCACGTGCATATGTCACCTGAGGACGCAGCCTTCTATGAAGTGAAAGACAAAGACTTCATGAAGCTGAGGGTTCATGGACCCTGTGGGGTGACCTTTGACCGTCTTTTTGTGCGGGTGAAGCCGGAGTTTAAGCTCGAGGTCCATCTCGACACGGATGAAGGCAATGCCTGTGGATTGGGCGCTGACTCCTTCTGTGAACTGCTCAAATCCTGATATTTGAAGCCACCCGAGCAATTTTCAAAAACTAACACGGAGACCCATTATGAGTGAATCAATCGGAATGATCGAAACCCGCGGATACGTTGGCAGTATTGAAGCCAGCGACGCGATGTCCAAAGCTGCTGGAGTGGAGCTGGTAAAGCAGGTCCAGATAGGCGGCGGTTACCTGACCACCATTGTCAAAGGAGACGTTGGCAGTGTCAAGGCCGCTGTGGAGGCGGGCACAGAGGCTGCGCGCAAGGTCGGTGACCTTGTGGCCTCCAACGTGATCGCACGCCCTCATGCGGACATCCTGAAACAGTTTGGAATGTGAGTTCTTCTCGCTTTCCTGCGATCCAATAACAATCCATTCAAGAAAGAACAATTATGGCTTCTCAAGCACTCGGAATGATCGAAACCAAGGGACTCGTGCCCCTTATCGAAGCTGCGGATGCAGCACTCAAGGCAGCGGACGTTACCATGACTGGCTGGGAAAAAGTCGGCAGCGGTCTCGTGTGTGGCCTATTCAAGGGGGATGTCGCCTCCGTCAAGGCTGCAGTTGAGGCTGGCGCCGAGGCTGGCGGTCGCGTCGGCGAAATCATCGCCGTCCAGGTGATCGCACGTCCCCACGACGACCTCTCAAAGCTCGGAAGCTTTGTGGGTTGAGCGTATCGGGCTCGACTCGTTTTCCCGTTCCGCCGCGGCTCAGTTGCCCGGTGGGTAGTAGGGAAGATCGATGGGTTTGAACCCTGACATCCGGGCTTTCATTTTGCACCGATCCAGTATGAAGATTCTCGTCGCCAACCTTGGTTCAACCTCGTTCAAGTATCGCCTCTTCGAAGGTGATGCGGAGGGCTTGGTCTCAGCTGCCAAGGGTGGGTTCGAGCGGGTGACAGACTATGCGGATTGCATCCGGACTGCAATTGCTGACATGCAGCGTCAAGGGCACATCCAAGATGCGACCTCGATTGATGCTGTCGGATTCAAGACTGTGCTTGGTTTTCAAATGACCGGATGCGTGGCCGCAGACGAACGGGTGGTCGATGATCTCCGGAAGTCGGCTGCTTTGGCGCCCGCGCACAATCCGGCCTATGCGGAGGGTATTGAGCAATTTGCAGCAGTAATGCCGCATGCAAAGTTGGTGGCCCTTTACGAAACCGCATTTTACCAGTGGGCGATCCCGGCAAGCCGCCACTATGCGGTTCCGCAGAGTTGGTATGATATTGGAGTCCGGCGTAACGGCTTCCATGGTGCGAGTCACAAGTTCATCGCCGAAAGATCCGCTCAACTGTTGGGACGTCAAGATGTGGCAGAGCGGGTAAAATTTCTCTACCATGGTGATCCCCTTCCGGTAGAATCAAAGCCCCTTCGGGTTGTTTCCTGTCATCTCGGTGGCAGTAGCTCCGTGACAGGTATCCTGAATGGCCGGGCCATTGACTCGAGCATGGGATTGAGTCCGCAGAGTGGTTTGCCCCAGAACAATCGGGTGGGCGATCTCGATTCGATGGCGGTGACCTATGTGATGAAGGCGCTCAGTCTCAGCCCGGAGCAAGTGGAAGAGCAGCTCACCACACAATCGGGCCTGCTCGGGCTTTCCGGTGTGAGTAACGATGTGCGCGATATCCGGGACAAGGCCCAGGCAGGAAATGCTTCGGCTCAACTGGCCATCGACACTCTCATCTATAGCATCCGGTCCTACATCGGTTCATACTATTTGCAGATGGGCGGACTCGATGCGCTGGTGTTTACGGGAGGGATTGGTGAGAATGCAGACTATATCCGTTCCCGGGTCTGTGAGGGACTGGATGAACTCGGTATCACACTCGATCGCGCCGCAAATGCGGAGAACCATGGGCAGGAAGCCTGTGTCAGTGTATCCGGCAGCCGGGTGAAAGTATACGTGATCCCTGCCAACGAGGAACTGGTCGTTGCCCGTGAGACCGCCCGTTTTGTTCAAACCCATCCCTAGATGGTTCAGGTTTTTTCATTCAACAACAATCAACCTTTCAAAAACTCAACCAAGGAAATACATGCAACAGGCAATCGGACTTTTGGAAACCAAGGGATTGACCACCCTTATCATCGGCACGGACGCTATGCTCAAGGCGGCGGACGTCGAAATCGTGGGACCCATGAAAAACGTGGGTAGCGCGATGCTCAGCGTTACGGTTACCGGTAACGTTGCTGCGGTAAAAGCCGCTATCGACGCGGGTGTGGAAGCCGCTCAGAGCGTGGGTGATGTCATCAGTGCTCACGTGATTGCACGCCCCAGCGATGGCATAGCCAGCGTATTGCCGAAGGGTTCTGTAGCTGCGCGCAAACCGGCCGCCGCGAAGTAAAGCGTTACTTAAACCCAAACCGGGAAAGCTATGTTCGTTGCAAAAGTGATCGGCCAGGTGGTCGCAACCAAGAAGGAGGCAAGCCTTCAGGGTCGCCGCCTGGTGATGCTTCGGCCGCTCTTGGCGGATCCGGCCGATCCTTCCAGATTCAAGGAAGGCAGCAATACCATCGTCGCGGTGGACACTCTGGGAGTGGGCACGGACGAGGTGGTCCTCTTTGTTCAAGGCAGCTCGGCGCGACAGGTGGCCGGGCTCAAAAGCGTGCCGGTCGACGCATCGGTTATCGGCATCGTGGACTCGGTCAAGGTGCTGGGCCAGAGAACCTATCAGAGCGGTAAATAACACATGGACAAGAAACTCATTGCGAGCGTTGTCGCAGAAGTGCTTGGCAAACTACAGGAGTCAGGTGCTAACCCTCCCGTGTCTTCGCCGGTTGCTCCATCCTCATCTTCGACGACCCGACGCATGGGGGTGTTCGAGACTGCCGAAGAGGCGGCGTGTGCCGCCCGGGATGGACATGAACAACTGCGTGCCAAGGGCGTCGCGACGCGGGCTGAAATCGTCAGCCTGGTCAAGGAAATCTGCGATGAAAAGGCGGTTGAATGGGGCCGGCTCGAGTTTGCAGAGACGAAAATCGGTCGTCTGGATCATAAGATCGAAAAACTGCAGATTGTTAAGCTGGTACCCGGTGTTGAGTGGCTCGCCCCATACGGGATGAGTGGATCCCATGGGATCACCCTGGAGGAGTATGCTCCGTTTGGAGTAATCGCCGGAATCACTCCAATGACGCACTCGATTCCCACCATTGCTGGCAACATTGTGAGCATGGTATCGGCGGGTAACGGGATCGTGTTCAATGCCCATCCGGGTGGCGCAAAATGTGCGGCCGATGCCATCGCATTCTTTAACGAGGCAATCCATCGCAAGACCGGAATCCGGAACTTGATCACCATCATCGAGAAGCCCTCAATTGAGTCTTTCAATGCTTTGTGTGCCTCCGGAAACGTGGACTTGCTGAGCGTGACGGGTGGGCCGGCTGTGGTCGCCGCCGCGATGAAGAGCGGCAAACGCGCGATCTGTGCAGGTCCGGGAAATCCGCCAGTGGTGGTGGATGAAACCGCTGACCTCGATTTTGCGGCCCGGGCCATTATCCAAGGAGGAGCGTATGACAATAATCTGCTCTGTGTCGGTGAAAAGCAGGTGATCGTCGTGGATAAGGTGTATAAGCCATTCCTCGAAGCTTTCCAGCGGGCCGGGGCTTACCTCCTGAATAATCACCAGATCCGCAGGCTGGCCGACGAGGTGTTCACCGATAAGCCGGACGCCGCAGGATGCTCGCATCCTGTTCTAAACCGTGATTATGTTGGAAAAGACGCCGCGGCAATTGCTAAGGTGGCTGGTGTTTCGTGTTCAGAAAAGACACCAGTTCTTGCGGCCGAGTGTTCCATGTCTTGTCCCTTTGTTCAGGAGGAACAGATGATGCCGGTGCTCCCTGTCGTGCGTGCAAAAGATGTGCGCGAGGCCGTTGAGTTTGCCTACCAGAGTGAACATCAATACCGGCATTCCGCGATCATGCACTCGAAGAATCTGGATAGCCTGACCCTCATGGGCCGTAGGATGGACTGCACGCTTTTCGTGAAAAATGGACCAAGTGTGGCTGGCTTGGGCTTGGGGGGTGAAGGTTACCTAAACTACTCGATTGCCACGACCACGGGCGAGGGGATCGTCAATACCCTGACCTTCACGCGCAAGCGTCGATGTGTTATGGTGGACCAACTCAATATCATCGGCTGAATCGTTCAAACTCCGTAACCATGGTCATCGCCCGCATCGTTGGAAATGTAACCGCTGCAGCCGCGCATCCCGGTCTCAAAGCCGCGCGCCTCTTGCTGTGTGAATTGCTTGACGATGCAGGCAATGGCACGGGTCGCATCATCGGAGCCGGAGACTGGTTGGGTGCTGGCATCGGCAATACGGTTCTGGTCGATGCCGACGGGGATGCCTGTCAGGTTTTTCTGAAAGACCCGAAAACGCCGCTGCGCAATGTGGTGGCTGCAATTGTTGACAGCCGGAATTACGCTGGAGGAGCCCGGAAATGAGATTTGGAAAAGTCATCGGCCGGGTGGTTCTCTCACAGCACGACAGCTCATTAAGAAGCGGGCGCTGGTTGCTCGTCGCTCCCATGGGTCGCCGCGAATTTGCAGATCTGAGCAAGGCCGGAATGGGTGACGAGCCGAGTCTGGTGGTTTACGACAACCTTGGGGCGGGGGAAGGCGACATCATCGGATTCACCGAGGGAGGAGAAGCCATGCTGCCTTTCGATCCTCCAATGCCGGTGGATGCCACCAACGCCGTCATCGTGGACCAAATCCAGTTTATCTGAAAACACCGTTTTTGATGATCCATTTTTAATACTTACTGAAGATTTTTATGAAAAGAGTGATTACCGCCAGCACCGTTGAGGCCATGCTAAAACAGGGAAAAGGGATCGAAGCGATTCCGGCAGAAGCCATCCTCACGCCGTCCGCCCGCGATGTTCTCGCGAAATACAAAGGTGGGCATGTGCGTGTATCCGCAGCCGTTAAAAAGGCCGATGGGGATGACTTGTTTGGTGACCCGGTGGTCCCTGACAACGAATTCAAGTGGGTTCCTGGCAAGGATCCAAAAACAAAGGAGGAGATCCGTGCGTTCTACTATTCACCCGAAGTGACCCGTGTGCGCGAGCAGATGGCGCTGATTGGCCAGCGCATGTGGCAGCGTGAATACACGGACGGCAATGGTGGTAACCTGACCGTGCGGGTGGGGGATAACCTGGTGCTGTGCACCCCGACTTTGATTTGCAAGGGATTTATGCAGGCCGATGACATGGCGCTCATCGACCTCGACGGTAAGCAGATTGCCGGCAGGCTCAAGCGCACCAGCGAAGCGATGACGCACCTCGCGATCATGAAGCGCCAGCCCAAGGCAAAAGCATGTTGCCATGCCCATCCTCCGCATGCGACCGCCTTCGCAGTGGCGAAGGTGCGCCCGCCCACATGCCTGATTCCGGAGGCGGAAGTGTTTTTGGGTGAGATCGGTGTGGCGGAATACCGCACGCCTGGTTCTCCGGCAAATGCGGATGCGGTGGGAAATGTTGCGGTCGATCACATGGCCGTTCTCATGATCAACCACGGGGTCATTACATGGGGGAAGGACATTGAGGACGCCTACTGGAAGATGGAGAATACGGAGTCCTACTGCAAGACCGTGTGGGTTGCTTCCATGCTGGGCAAGGAGCTTACACCAATCTCTGGATCGGATGCGAAGGAACTGATCGCCATCCGCAAGCAGCTTGGAATGGAAGATAAGCGCGAGGGACTCAAGGAATGTGAACTCTGCGACAACTCTGATTTTCGTCCGGGTTTTGTCAGCCACATGGGCGGCCAGTGTCAAATGCCTGCCGAGGGTTCCGCGCAATCGTTGAATGCGGACGCGGAGGCTCTGGTGCGCGCGATCACTCTGGAGATTGTGAACCAGCTGGGCGGTGGCTCAGGTGGAAACCGATGAGGACAAAACCTTAACCCTTATCATTTCGTAACATGAAAGTATCCATTATTGGAGGTGGCGGAAGGGTTGGTTCCAATGCGGCATTTGCACTGCAATGTGCGGGCCTCGTGACCGATATCCAGATTCTTGACGCCAATACCGACCTTGCGGAAGGAGAGGCGCTGGATTTGCTCCACGGCGCATCGGTCCTCGGGGATCAGCGAATCTACGCGGGCGACTACGATCGGGCAAAGGACTCCGATATTTTTGTCATCACCGCAGGCTTGCGCCGCAAGCCCGATGAGTCCCGTCTCGACCTGATCAACCGCAACGTGTCCCTTTTCAGGGGTATTCTGGAGAGTATTCAGGGGGCTGGCCATAAGTCATGTGCGAAGTTCTTCGTGGTTTCGAACCCGGTGGATATCCTCACCCAGCTCGCTGCGCGAACCCTTCAGGTGGACCCGAAGCAGGTGTTCGGATTGGGCACGATGCTGGACACCGCCCGGTTTCGTGCATTGATCGCGGCGGAGCTCGGTATCGCCACGTCACAGGTGAAAGCGCTCATTCTCGGTGAGCATGGGGATACCATGGTGCCAATCTGGAGTAGCGCCACGGCCGCAGGGCTTCCGCTCAAGGGTTTCCCCAAGGTCAATCCGAGCTTTGAAAACATGATTTTCGAGCGCACCCGTGGCAGCGGGGCTGAGGTGATCAGACGCAAGGGAGGCGCCGGCTGGGCTGTGGGTGCCACGATCGCCGAGACCATCCATGCGGTTCTGTTGGACAAGAAGCAGATCCTGCCGGTTTCGAGCGTGCAAAATGGTTGTTACGGCATTCGCGATATTTCAATCAGTGTTCCAACCATCGTCGGAAAGAACGGAGTGGAGGGGCACCTCGAAGTTGAGCTTTGGCCCAAGGAAAAACAGGCTATGCTCAAGTCTGCTTCCACCCTGAAGGATACCTATCAAAAAGTGATTTGAGCCATTTTTCACCCGGAGCTCTGAGCTTACGCACTTGATCGCAACCCAATCGAGAATAACAACCATGAATTCACTCTCTTATACTGTTGCCAAGGAGCAATTTGCAGCCGTTGGTGTCGACGCCGAACAGGCCCTCAATGCCTTGCAGTCCACACCGGTTTCCATGCATTGCTGGCAGGGAGATGACGTGGGTGGCTTTGAGCGGGAAGGGGACCTCACGGGCGGTATTCAGGTGACGGGTAACTATCCCGGAAAGGCCCGTTCCATCGATGAACTGCGCCGTGATTTCAAGTTTGCCCAGTCTTTGATTCCCGGCACCAAAAGGCTGAACCTCCATGCCATCTACGGTGATTTCGCTGCGGGTGTGGTTGACCGCGATGCCATCGAATACCAGCACTTTGCATCATGGGTGGACTATTGCCGTGAACTGGGTTTGGGAATTGATTTCAATCCCACCTGTTTCTCGCACGAAAAGTCTGCGGATGGGTTTACGCTTTCGCATCCGGATGATGGGATCCGCGCATTCTGGGTGGACCACTGTAAGCGTGCCCGTAGCATTGCTGCCAGGATCGGTAAGGAATTGGGCAATCCGGTGGTGACCAACGTCTGGATTCCGGATGGTTTCAAGGACACCCCGGTGGACCGCAAGGGTTACCGTCAGCGTTTGGAATCCGCATTGGATGAGGTTTTCGCTGAAGACTTGGGGTCGGATAACATCGACGCGGTGGAGTGCAAGCTCTTCGGCATCGGTTCCGAGAGTTGCGTGATCGGGTCCCATGAGTTCTACCTAGGATATGCCGTGACGCATCAGAAGTGGCTTTGCCTCGATATGGGGCATTTTCACCCGACCGAGCAGATCGCGGACAAACTCAGCTCGGTCCAACAGTTTGTTCCCGGGGTCTTGTTGCATGTGAGTCGTGGGGTTCGCTGGGACTCCGACCATGTGGTGCTTTGCGATGATTCAACCACCGCTGTGATGGAAGAGCTTGTGAGAGGCGATTTCCTCCCAACGACCCGCATAGGACTCGATTTCTTTGATGGAAGCATCAACCGGATCGCAGCATGGGTGATCGGTACCCGCTCAGCCCAGCGTTCTTTGCTCAAGGCATTGCTTGAACCCGTGGCGTTGTTGCGGCAGTTCGAGCGGAATGGCGACTATACCTCCCGTTTGGCTATGCTTGAAGAAACCAAGAACCTTCCCTGGGGGGTGGTTTGGGAGGAGTTCTGTCGTCGGAACAATGTTCCGGCCGGAGCCGGTTGGTTGAACGCCGTGAAGACCTACGAACGCGAGGTTCTGTCGAAACGTTGAAGATGAGGAATCGAAAAGTATACTTGGCCGCAGATGTCGGAGCAGGCAGTGGACGTGTACTGGCTGCCATTTTCGAGGAGCGGAAGGTTTTTCTGGAGGAAATCCGGCGTTTCGACAACCAGCCGGTATCGGTTCTGGGTTCCCTGCATTGGGATGTTCTGGCCATTTTTTCCGAGATCAAGCGGGGCATACGGGAAGCGGTCAAACGGTACGGACGCGATGTGATCAGTATTGGGGTCGATACATGGGGAGTGGATTTCGGCCTGATCGATGCGCACGGGCGCCTCGTAGGGCTTACATATTGTTACCGTGACACACGCACCAGTGGCATGGATGCTGTTTCGGAGGAAATCCTTCCCCAATCCCAACGCTACGCGATAGCGGGCATTCAACACCTCCATTTCAACTCGATTTACCAATTGCTCGCGGAGTCACGTCTGCGTCCCAATGTTTTGGCTGAAACGAGGCAGTTGCTCTTCATTCCCGACCTGCTCAACTACTGGCTTTGCGGAGTTGCCAAGAATGAGGTCACCATTGCATCCACCAGTGAGTTGCTCGAGGCAAAGACCGGCCGATGGTCGGACGAATTGATCGGGCGTTTTGGGTTTCCGCGTGGCATTTTTGGGGAATTGGTGGAACCCGGCTCCGTGCTCGGAAAACTTTCACCGGAGGTGGCGTCAGAGGTTGGGAGCGATCACATTCTGGTGGTGGCCTCGCCTTCTCACGATACCGCTGCGGCGGTTGCAGCATGTCCCTTGCGATCGGTGGATGCCGTTTACATCAGTTCAGGCACATGGTCGTTGGTGGGGGTGGAATCGGCGAACTGCCATACGTCTGATCTCGCCAATTCCATGGGACTCACCAATGAGCGTGGGGTCGAAGGAACCACGCGTTTGCTGAAGAATATCAGTGGATTCTGGATCTTTCAGCAGTGCAAGCGGGACTGGGATTTGCTCGGCCTCGGCTTGAGTTATGACGCACTCCGGGATCTTGCCACAAAGGAGGCTCCATTTCAGGCGTTTCTGGATCCCAGTGATCCGTGTTTCGAAGCACCCGGGAATATGCTGGCTCGGGTCAATGACTACTTCGCGGCCACTGCGCAACGGGTGGAGCCCCGCCCTGGCCTGATTACCCGCACCATCTTTGAGGGATTAGCCTTGAGTTACCGGCGTGTGCTCAAAGGGATCTCCCGGGTAACGGGCAAGCATCCCGACACCATTCACATCATGGGAGGAGGGTCCCAGAATGATTTCCTTAATCAACTCGCTGCGGATGCGACCGGGTGCACTGTCTTAGCGGGACCGCTCGAAGGAAGCAGCCTCGGAAATGTGCTTTCGCAGTTGAAAGCCGATGGCGAGATCCCGTCCATTCGGGCAGGGCGCTCTATCATCGCGGATTCCTTTGCATTGCGCACCTTCACCCCAAATGCCTCAATCGACTGGGATTCTGCCGCGCGGCAATTTGACGCCCTTGTCGCTCAATAGCCTGCTTCTTATCCAGTAGCGGAACACGTAAACGGGCCGTATGGAATTTCCGGATTTGGATCCCGGACCGGGATTGAAGAGATGATACACAACCACGAAATACCCGTCGCGCCAGAACACCTGGTTGTGGGGAACTGAGTAAAAGAAAAAGAATACAAAGTGAAACACGA
>JAFGAQ010000133.1 GCA_016933595.1 Opitutales bacterium
GCCGGAATGAACGGCTTCATCGCCAAACCGATCCGAGTCCACGAACTCAAGGCACTCCTCGAAAGCGCATTGCGGATACAAAGGGATGCGAAATAACGTATGCGTTGATCCGACCCATCATCCACAAAACTTATGGCACTTCAACACGTCGTGGTTAACAGATGCCCTTCTTCTCTGTGGTTTTTGTAATCTATGGGGCAAAACCAACCCATCTTCTTTCGTGGTTTTTGTGCCTTTCGTGGTAGATAGATTCCCCTTTTATATGTGTTTTTTGTGCGCTTTGTGGTAAACCCTTTTCTACTCAACAACTTTCATCCGGAAAGGCACCCCGAGAACCAGCGGAAGCGGGCGGGAAGCTACTACAGAACAAAACACTTACTCTGTTCCAGTTGCCGCATATTCCACCTCGTTGAAATCCGCATCGCTCGCGTCCACTGCGATCGAGACCGTTTCGCCCACACGGCACTGGCGACTCCCGATGGAAACCAACTCAGGTGCATGATTGACAGAGCCGGACGTGAACGCAACCCAAGCCACATCCAGAATACTGTTTGGATTTGAGGCAAACACCTGCGCGGAATAAGCATTTGCCGTCCCATTAGGATGGGAATCTCCAGTTGTCCCGCCATACTCGGCTTTCAAGCGATTGGGATGCTCCGCATGATCATCGGGATAGGCCAAAACATCGAACCAGTCGAACACCAGCACATTCCGGTGTTGAGGATGAGCCGTGTTGTATCCCTGCAACCACTCACCCTTGAGCCAGTTATTGAATACCCGTGCCCGGTGCGCATCATCGTCATCGGATCCGGCGTAGTTCCTTGGCGGAGCCGTCACCGCAACGAACAAAGTATCCGGATTCGCGGCAAAAACATCTTCCAGCGCGAGATAAGAGTAGCCGCCATCTTCATATGTATTCCCGGCCCCTGAGGGATGCCGGTATACCGCCTTGTAGTTGGCGATGGTTTGGGATCCGCTGAATGGATCTCCCGGCTCCGTTCCATCTCCGCTCACATTGCTGATCGGATAACAGCTCTTGAACATGATAATCCGGTTCACGCCGTCTTCACATCCATGCTGTTTGACCCCTCCCATGTAATCATTGAACCATCGTATCCAGTGATTCATATTGGTCTGATCTCCGGGAGTTCCTCCCAAAGATTCGGGGCGTCCCCCATCCGGATCCATCGATGTGCCGTACCCGATGTCATTCCGCTCATCGATGTAGTCCTTTGCCAAAAGCGCATCATGCAGCCCTCCGCTGAGCCAATTCGAACCGCAGGAATGGTGGATAAAGACCACATCATCAGTAGGCAGAACATCGTCGAAAGCTGACGCCGCCGGGCCAACCAGAAGCGCACCAAATAGCGTTACAGCCGCAATCAATCCAGACCGGGCACACGAACATTCCATCGGATCATTTTTCATAGAGGCACATGAGTAGAATACGTAGAATCTTTACTGCTTCGCTAACATAGATGAGCTACGGGCTCAAGCAGTAATCAACACTTCCGGATCGCTACGATTCGATTTCGGCATACCGTTGCCCAACCCAAGGCTAACTCTATCCAGAATGACTTCCGCACGACAACCGTAACATTTACCAAACCTCAAATAACACACTCGAACTATTTCATGAACCAACAAACAATAATCGATATTATCTTGCAATTTTTTCCATAAAGCCTATAATTTGATTCCATTAATCGTATTAACTCTCCCACCACCCGAGTCCATGCAACGGAACCCTCAGGATCCCCGCAACCGCAATCACGGAGAACGCCTTCAAGAACTGCTGCGGCTTCACCCGAACCCATTTCCAAGGAAACGCACCCACGATCGCATTCGACACTTTTGAGGGCATGATCCTTGATTGCACGTTTCTTTACAATCGGAGCGCTACCGGGTTCACGACCCCGGTATGGTATGGTTATCCCTACTACCCTACTCCGCCCATCCTTGTAGGGATTGGGAGCAAATCCGTTCAAACCGGACAGCCCATCGTTTTCACAATCGAAGCAGAAAACAACGGCCCCCGACTCACCTATTCCGCCTCCGGATCCAATCCTCCATGAGCAAACAGCTCCCTATTGAAGACGGAGTATCAATGATCCAACCCCTGCCATCAATCCCATGAAATCAGTTCTACAGCGCAAACAGAAACTCTTCCTTCTACCCGTGATCCTATTGATCGCATTCTTCCCGATCTCAGCTGACGAGACCCCGGAAGGATTTGTCTACACCGACAACGGCACCGAAATCACCATCACGGGTTACAGCGGGAGCAGTGCATCCATCATCATACCTCAAAGCATCGTCGGCAAACCCGTCACCACAATCGGCCCGGCTGCGTTCGCCACCAACTTGACCATTCAGAGCGTGTTTATCCCGGCGTCTGTCGAGCGTATAACCGTCCAAGCATTCCAAGGATGCACCAACCTTGAAAGTGTCACTCTGGAAACCACCGGCTCTCCCGGTTTGCACGAAATCGGAGTTATGGCCTTTCAAAATACGGCCCTAACCCAAATATTCCTTCCAGCATCATTCGAACTCCTCGCAGAAAACGCCTTCGAATACTGCAACAATCTGACCGATATCGATGTGGACCCCTTGAACTCAGTTTACAAAAGCACTGATGGGGTTGTATTCAGTGTAAGTGGCGAAACACTGATCACATACCCCCGCGGACGAGCTGGCCCATACAGCATTCCGGACGGAGTCGTAACAGCTGGGCCCAGTTCGTTCTCCACATGCCAGGGGCTTTCATCCATCTCGTTCCCGCCCACCCTTACGACAATTGACTGGTACGCATTTCACGGCTGTTCCGGACTTGGAAGTGTCACCCTCCCGTGGACGGTTAAAACACTGAAACAAGGAGCATTTTACGGAAGCGCAATTGCTTCAATTGATTTTCAAGTCAGGTCAGTCGGCGGGCTTCTATTCTTGGGGATCAACATTATCGAGGGATACGTATTCTCGAATTGTAACAACCTCACTTCAATCCTATTGCCCCGGACGGTCACTAGTATATCGCCGGGGGCGTTTGCGGATAGTATCGTGCTATCCTCGATCACGGTGAATTCTGCAAATGAAGACTATACGAGTGTTGAGGGAGCACTCTACGATAAATCGGTCACAATCCTCCACACATGGCCCTTTGGAAAGGAGGATCCAACTGTCTTCCCTTCAACTCTCACAACTATTGGAGAATACGCATTCTATTCAAGAGCCGACATGTCCCATATCCGACTGCCTGACCAAATCGAAACAATCGGAACGGGTGCATTCATGTACTGCCACGGCTTGACATCGATTCGCATTCCTCCGTCGGTCACGCTCATCCAAACTGCCGCATTCAGATACTGCAGCAATCTCGGAAGCGCCTTTTTCGCTGGTTCCGCTGCGCCCGAACTAACAGTGAACAAAATCGACCTCACAACCACCGTCTTCAGTGACACGGCCTCTGGTTTCCAGATCTTTTTCAGGCAAGGCGCGTCCGGTTACACGACCCCGACCTGGTATGACTACCCCTGCTCATCGCGAGCCAATTATGCCCCGGTTTTGACCGCCATCGGCAACAAGACCGTGCAAGCGGGACAGCCCATCACCTTCACCATTCAGGCAACCGACACGGACGAGGACACCCTGTCGTATGCAGCGACCGGCAACAACCTCTGAACGAATCGACTCTATTTCCGATTCCAAGAGCGATCGTATTGTCAGAGTTGTTTTGTATCCCTGTGACCGGCCAGCGGGGTATAGGTCGAGTCATTGAGCACCTCCTGCCGCGTATTCCAGTGGATTGCCATCCGCATCGCTGGCCTCGATGGCAATCGAAAGCGAATGTCCGGCTTCAACACTGCGGTTGCCGACCGGATCAAGAACCGGAGACTGGTTGGGCGTAAGCCACTCATCCGCTCCGATGTCGTATCCCGCCCCTTGCGGACGCAAGTCGCCCTCGTGGTCACGAGTCAGGGCGTCTATTGTCGCGCCTTGATCCACCACGGACTCCACCCGCGAAGCCAAGCGCAGGTCTCCGGATGAGGGAGCGACAAACCACCCCACCTGGGCATTCGTCACGTTATGACTGAGCGTGGCGGACGCGCCATCCCGTTGCCGGATCAACTTATTGGTGAGGTTATTCCGGATCACATTTCCGGTGGATGCGGCAAACCGATACTCGATCGCATTCGGGTAAGTGTTCGCGAAAAACACCGTGTTATTGTAGACTTGGGCGTTGTCACAGGTCTCAAGGGCAATGCCGACATCCGCGAAGCCTTCGGTCGTGTCATGGTAGATCATGTTATTACGGATGATCCCCCCATGATGCCCCGATGATCCGAGACCAAAACCAATGCCCCGGTCGCAGTTGATGATAGTGTTGTTTTCGACAAGCGTTCCTGTCGAGAAATTCCAGAAGTGAACAGCATGCTCCGCCACCGTTTCTGACGGACTCTTGATGGACTTGAACACATTCCCCCGTATCACCCAGTTGGTGCCGCGGTGCACATCCACTCCCCCTATGTAGTATTGGGGTCCAATACCCGCAGTGTATTCAAATAGACAATTCTCCACCAAACCCTCATCACAAGTCACAGATGGAGTATTGCCATCGAATGCCCCCTTCAGCATCTGCTCACGCGTGTCCTGAATCCGGACGTTTCGAACCACGATCCGATCCGCACCGGGACTGAGCTGAATCCCATGATAATAGACCTCCCTAATGGTCAGGTTCTCGAAACGGCAATCGTTTCCGGCAACCCAGAATCCGTGGGGGACCGATGCATCATGCATTCCCCTTCCCCGGATAATCACTTCATTGCGATTGGAACCCGTTCCAATCACGGATACACCACTCGCATGGACCCATAAAGCATCCGTCAAGGCGTAGTCGCCCTCCTGCACATAGATGGTCAAGGGGCCACCACTGCTGTTCGCGGACGCCACGGCGGCACGCAAGGCCACTTCGGTGCTGACAGTAACCTCCTGGCCAACCACACCAAAAGACACCATTACGAAGAGACCGAAAAATCCCATCCATTGCTTTCCGTTCATCGCATTCCTCCATTGATGTGTATTGTGATTGGTTAAGCTCTGATCAGCCTCCGCTTGCCCGGTAGTTAAGCACATCTCCATCCGCATCTGCAGCCTCTACCGCAAATTGAACCGGCTGACCAATCTGCAAAACCTGACTTCCAACCGATGAAAGGCGAGGTGCATGATTGGACGAGGCAGGCAATGTCGTAGCCGTGACTGGACCCGACAGTTCGCTCTGGTTCCCGGCCACATCAAAAGCCGCAACACGGTATGAGTATGGAGTGGCGGCCGACAGTCCGGCATCCCTGTAGCTGGTGGTCGGAGAAATCCCGACCTCCACCCCATTTCGGTAGATACGGTAACCGGCCACTCCACTTCCTAGCCCTGAGCTTGTCGAAGGAGCCTGCCCTGAGCTTGTCGAAGGGTCTGTGGAGGCAGTCC
>JAFGAQ010000134.1 GCA_016933595.1 Opitutales bacterium
CCATGGACGAAGTGGTCACCTTTGTGTGAGCCACACAAAGGTCAGTCCCCGATTGGATCGGAAAGAATGGATGAATGGATATGACGGCGACTCGTCGTCTGAAAACCAAACCATCTGCATCATTCAGGGGTCAATGGATTCTTCCCCTTTTCCAAAAGGCTTTCAGGTGACTCGCATTGAGGAAATCCGCCAAGGTGAAAGTGTTCCGGTATGCGGTTTATTGCGTCTGCTTTTCCCGGGTCTTTGAACTGGGTGTTGTATTTATTGTATAGGCTTAAAAGTGCGATTGCTGCGGGGTGTTGGTGTGTTTCGGCCAGCCGGCGCCATATTTCGGTCGCTTCTGCGACGTTTCCAAAGTTCAGGACATAAATGCTTTCGGTGAAATTGAGTTCAGGGGTTTGTCCCTTGATACTCTTGATTTCCTTAAGGTGCAGTTGCGCTTCATCGAAACATGGAGGTGGGGTGTTCTTCGTAAACCAGCTGTTGAAGCGGGAAATCACGTAGATCCGCTGCAGGTCGCTTCGATAGGGATAGGTCTCGAGAGCGAGGGATGCCCACTTCATGGCTTCGGTGTCCTGTCCGGCAAGATGCGATGCTCTGGCTAGTAGGCAGTAGTCGGATGGTATGGTGTCTTTGGGTGTGATGAATTTGAAAGGAAAGAAGACGGCTAACGTGAGGGGCAGAAGAGGGATGAGTATTCTGGGTTTGAGGCAATCCCTTGATAGCTTACCCTTGGTGAATAGGATTGGAATCCATCCCGATAACACGGTAAGCATGGGAATGAGCGGCACCCTGAAGCGGTTGGATGGATAGGTGGCGATGATGATGGATGCATAGAGAAGGAACAGGATAAGGGCAAAAATTGGAATCCGGATGCTGGTGTTTTCCAGTGTCACCAAACCGAAAGCAGCAAGGATGAACAGGATGCCCCATCCCAGAGGATTCCAATGTAGCCAGGGGCTGAGATCTCTGTGGAAAAAATAGGATTTGTTGTCGTACTGTTCATAATTGTGAACCGTGGCATATGTCTTGATGGACAAGAGCCGTATGGTCTCCACAGGGTTTTCGATGGCGTTGCGAATCGTTTCACGCATGAAGAACCGGTTCATCTCCCCGATCGACGGGACAGGTTTTTCCGTGAGGTTCTGATAATGCATTTCTGCTTCGTGTGTCGCCGGGTTTTGCCCATAGGAAAGATGGTCTGCAACATACTGCTGATAGTAGTATAATCCGTTGGCGTGCGAACTGTTTGCCCACCATAGAATGAAAGGGCTCCCCGTCGGTTTTGAAGTGAATGTACCCGAGTAGCGCAGGTTCATGAGTCCGGTTGCCACGGGAAAGATCAAGGTCCCGAACAAGGCGAAAACGGTGAGTGTGATGATGCGGGATGGCGTTTGGGTCCGACGGGTCATGATTGCAATACCCAAAACTATCACTGGCCAGAGCGTGGACAGAACCAAACCGACAGGGCGGACGGCGGATCCAAAGCCGAGAATCAAGGCCGAAACAAAAGCAGAGGAGATGGTCATCCCCCCTCTCTGGTAGTCACGACTGATGACATAAAGAAAGGCGGACATGGCAGCGCTTGCCCATAAGGTGTCCAAAGGATCCCCAGCAAAGAAAAGGATAACCGGATTGGCCAAAATCAGGCAGGATGCAATAAGACCCGAAACCTTGTTTTTCCAAAGGTTGACTGTGGCTTTTCCCGTAAAGAAAGCGGTCAAGAGCAAGGCAATCCAATTGAGCCATCGGGCTCCATCGGCGACAGAAAGTCCGGTTGCTTCATGAAGCCCCCAGAGGGGAGCAAGCATGAACGCATACCATGGGGAGCGGTGGAATACTCCCGCTTCATAGGTCCCGGTCCAAAGGCGTTGGGCCAGTTCAAGGTTCTGGGCTCCGTCAAGCGCCGGATACAGTCCAAGAGGGGTGGATCCATACCACATCAGATAACCCGCTCCATAGAGGACGAAAACAAGCAGGACCAATAGCAGTTTGGGTGGGATGGGGTGCAGTCTTTCTTCCGTAGAGGAGTCACTGCCGGTTGGTGCTTGGGCGATAGTTTCCATGAGTGATTACCAGTTTATGAGGGCTTTTTGAAGGCGATCGAGGAGTCGGGTGTGCCGGCTTGTCGGATTGCCACTTGCTGATTGAAGTGCCTCCGGAGTGGCAATCAGCATAAGGGTTTTCTTTGCGCGGCTGGCTGCGGTGTAAAGGAGCTCACGGGTAAGCAGCGGCGATGGGGCGTCGGGCAATAGCACGCAAACGTGATCGGCTTCACTCCCCTGACTCTTGTGGATGGTGATTGCGTGGGCGGAGATGGTCTCCGGGATGCGGCTTGAAGGGATCGTTCTCAGTCCGTCCGGATATCCGGGAAACCAACAATTTGCGTTGGGTTCAAATGAAAAGGGCAATTGCAGCCGACGCACTCCCATGTCGCCGTTATAAACCGACATATTGGGTGTGTTCCGGGTGATCATCAAGGGTTCCCACGCTATCCCGGATGATGCGGATGCGGTTTCCCGGATTTTTCTGGAAATACGGGCGTTCAGGTTGCGCACGCCAAAGGGGCCTTCGTGGGTAGCCGCGATGCAGAGCGCGTGATCCAATCGGCGAATGGCCTCATCCGGAGTAAGGGCCAGAGCATGCGGGAGGATGTGTTCTTCCATCCAGGTATCCAATGCCGAGCTGCATTTGGAATTTGGACCGGATGGTGAGATCCACTGGATGGAAGGATCCGGTTTTTGCAGCGTGTCGAGAATCCCTTGGATATCACCACAACGGATCGCTTCACAAAGCTGATGAAGCGGCGAATCCGACGCGTACCGGAAGGTGTCTTTGAGCGTGATCGATACAGGGCGGCCATGAGCGGCTGGTGTCCGGGAAACGGCAGCATGGATGTCGGCAAAGACTGCTCCGGGTTGCACGGATGAGAGCTGATGAACATCTCCCACGAGCATGAGCTTACTATGTGGCGGGAGTAGGCTGAGCAGGTGGTGGATCAGTTTGAGGTCAATCATGGAAGCCTCGTCGAGGATGAGCCAGTCAATCCGGGAGGGAAGACCCGGTATCCAGTTTCGATCCGGGTCCGTTGATTCCAATTCGTGGACCAGACGATGAATCGTGGATGCCTCAGTCGGGATGCGTTCCATCAATGCCGGATCAACCTGAAGGGACGGTAGACCGTTTCGGATGGACTCGGTGACCCGTGCAACCGCCTTTCCGGTAGGGGCCGCAATGCGGATCACAGCGTCCGGATTTCTTTCCAGTATGGCCCGGATGGATCGCAGGATCGTCCATGTTTTGCCGGTTCCGGGCCCACCGTTGAGAATGACGATGGGGTGGGAGAAGGGTGCCTGAATGGCCTCCCTTTGCCCTTGCGATGGTATGGCAGTGATCCAATCCGGGATGCCGGGTGCCTGGGGTTGAAACGGAAGGGTGGCCTCGCCCCTGAATCGATTCACGAGGTCATTTTCCGCCTTCCAGAAGGTGTGAAGAAAGGCGTGATGGGGTGGTTCATAGACGATGGGAAGCGGTTCCGGTTGATCCGGATGTGCCAGGAATGGCTTGAGCGCTTCCGCCCATGTTCCGGCATCGGGCCATGTGATTCCGGCGAGGTTTTGCAGGAATGCGGGAGGACGCGAAATATCCAGACAGGTGTGGCCATCGCGCACTGCTTTGTTGATGCACGCGGCTGCAAGACCAAGGAGGTCGTTCCAAGGTGATCCGGCGGATCCGAAATCGGACCGGATCCACTCCGCGATTTCGATATCCAGAGGCGAGAAGACTGGCGACTCGTCTGCATCGCGCAGGGATCGGGTTTCGATAGCCGGTGGGATTGAATCCGGATTCACCATGACAACCACCTTTCGCATGATTGAACCAGTTCCGGGTCCGGTTTGGTCTGAAATACGGATGCGTCAGGTCGCCGTGGATCGAGTCCCCGCAGGAACACATAGGCCACGCCTCCAAAATCAGCGCTGTAGTCGTAGCCCGGATGCACTGCACGGAGCAGACGGTTCAGCGCGCAAATGTAGACCAGGTATTGAAGGTGGTAGTGGTGGGTGTTCATCGCGTTGAGGATCGCTTCCGCATGGTAGTCGTCCGACTGGCTGCCGAGCCAGTTGCTCTTCCAATCAACGAGGTAAATGCGATGCTCATGTTCAAACCACAGGTCAATGAAGCCGCGCATGCAGGAGTGTCCGGTGGGGGAGGTTTCCGGTGAGAAGGGGATCTGGTAAGGCGTGATTCCGGGAAGCTGTCCCGGCAATGCCGTTCTCATCCGGCTTTCGATTTCGCGGATGGCGTCCGGGTCGAAGTTCAGCGGGAAGGTGAACTCGTGCTCCCTGAACAAGGATGCCGGGTTTCTTCGCGACAGAGTGCCCGGAGGCACCATTCCACCCAGAGAGGAACTGGCTATCGCATCGAGTAATTCCTCGAAAGATGACTGCCAGATGGACGAATCGAATCCAAAGGTATTGAGGTGCTCACGGATCAGGTGGGGCCATTGCGTGGCATCGGAGAAATCCGCGCGTTCGAGGATCGCATGGAACAGGTTTCCAACGGAGGTTCCCTTGTCGAAGGTATGCAGGCTCGGTCTGCCCGAAGCGGTGGCTTCGATAGTGTCCTCTTCCCCAATAGACATTGGATCCGCCAAGCTGTCGTGATCGCTTGCGTGATCCACTCCGCGGAGCATCCCGGAAAAGCTGCGGAAGGAACGGGGAGCGGGAACGCACGGCGCTTCGCGCGGCTCAAGATAGGACAGCGTTCCGTTTTGCTTAGCCGGATCGGCTGCAAAGGGCATGAGGGTCTGCTCAGCGGACGCATGCCCCCACGATTCCGCTTCCCGTATTGCTCCATGGGTTTCGCGGTGGAGCTCGCTGATACGTGCGCGGAGCCGTGTCTCCGGGTCCGTTGAGTCGGAATCGGCGCTTTCCCCTTCTGGCGGTTGCCCCAGGATCCAGCTCTCGAGAATCGAACCGGATTTTCCGTCGGTAGAGAGATAGGCTCTGCAAAGGACTTTGGCCCGTGTGATGGCGACATACTGGGTCCGGGCCTTTTCGGAAAGGGTTTCACGGTAGTATGCGGCTTCCGCCTCTTCGCTCGTGTCTTCGCTGAAGATGACAACGCTTCGGGAGCCTTCGTCATCGTGCCAGATGAATGGATATTTGTTCGAACTCTTTTTCTTCTGTTCGGCAGGCTGGATCGGAATGAAAACCACCGGGAACTCGAGCCCCTTCGCCTTGTGCATGGTCAGCAGCCGGATGGCATCTTCCTGTTTTTCGAGACGGAGGATTTCCTCGTCCGAGCGGGGATCCGGATTGGCCATTCGGTCCTCAAACCATCGGATGAGCGCATCCGGTGTCGGGTGCATGGTTTCATGGTATTGGAGAATGAGATCGAGAAGGTGCAAATGGTTGGTCAGACGGCGCTCGGGTTGATCCCCGTGGACGAGATGCTGTTTCCATTCGAAGCGACGGCTCATGATGCTGAGAGCGTCCGGCAGATTTCCATTGGCCCAGAGTGAACGCGCCTGCTCAAAACTCACGACAACAGGGTCCCATTTCTCCGGATGTTCGTCGAGTTCTTGAAGCGATGCGCCGTTGTATCCAAACAGCCGGCTGCCCAATGCGCCCCTGATCCAGCGGCTGGACGGACTGCGATGAATGGAGGTCAGAACGGCGAGCCAATCGGAGGCTTCCCCGGATTCGAAAACGCTGGCTCCTCCATGGATCATTGAGGGCACACCCATCTTGTCGAGGAGGCGCTTGAGAACGGCTACATCGTGGTTGAACGGTAGCAGAACCGCGATGTCGGATGCCGTAATTGCGCGGCCGGTTTTGGGGCCGTCCGCTTCGGAGCAAAGGGTGGCGCCGGCGTTCAGCAAATCCCGGATCTCCCGTGCGCATTCCTTGAGCGCACCCGTTTTGTCAGATGAAGTCCCGGGATCCAGAATTTTCAGATGAAGACCGCCTTCCATCTCCGGGTTGGAAGGAAATCGAATGCCAAGATGCTGGTTTTGGGTAGCGGTTTGGATCGGATGGCCTGTGATCCAGTCGAATCCAAACGGGCGTGAAGAGGATCCGATCAACCGGTTGACCGATTCATTGAGGGCCGGTGACGACCTCCAATTGGTGTCAAGCGAAAGGACCCTTACGGCTCGTTGAGACGCGGATTGATAGGTGAAGATATCGCCTCCGCGGAATCCGTATATCGCCTGCTTGGGATCCCCGATCAGGACCATGGGATGGCCGCTTTCACCCGTTTCGGGATGCGGTTTGTCCGGTTGGAAGATACTTGAAAGAATCCCGAACTGGGTTGGATCGGTGTCCTGAAACTCATCGATGAAAGCGGCCTGATAGCGCTTGCGCAGGATCGGTACCAGCGGGTTTGACGGGTCCTGCAGCGCCTTGTGAAGCATCCTCTGGAGGTCGTCGTAACGGAGTCGTCCGTGCTCATGGATTTGGCGGGTGAGCCTGGATTGCTCCAAATGTGCGCGGAAGCCGGCAACGGTTCGCCTGATGGCTGAGGAAAGGGAACGGCAGGACTCACATGCGTCGAAGAATCCGGAATCCGGCAATGACGCACCTTTCCTGAGATTCTTCTCGAGTTTGCTTCTTGAGAAATGTCCGAATGCGTCATTGCCATTTTCGAATGGCTTGAAACGGCCGGATGCCCAGGCGTCGAAACAGCCGAAGGCGTTTTCGGTGGTGGGAATGCGATACGACCGTTGATTCACCGGGCATCCCGGTTTGTCGAGGAACACGCTGCGGAGCATCGGAGCATCCTGTTTCCAAATCCGCATCGCATCGCGGATACGTTGATCCGCCGAGTTGAGCTCCCTCAGCAGCGCCGGAGCGTCCGGAAGGGAACTACCGGCTTCCGCCAGAACATACTGAATCGCAGATTCAATCGAGTCGAAGAAGGCTTTCTTCCGGGGAATCAAGAGGGGCATCAGCGGAATCGAATCGAAACCTTGCTGAATGATTCGGAAGAGCTGGAGTTGGGCGGCTTTCCGGCTTTCTTCATCGTCGTTCCGGATTTCGTATTGGGGTGGCACCCCGCATTCGTAGGGATACTCTTTAAGGATGCGGTTGCAGAATCCGTGAATGGTATGGATAGAGACTTGATCAAATTCCGCCAGTGCGGCTTTGACATGCCGCAGCCCGGCTTCAGATCCGGCTTCTTTGTTGAACCGTTTTTTTCGTTCAAGGAGCTCTGCGCGTATGCGCTCCTTTAGTTCGGTCGTAGCCGCCTCGGTGAAGGTGAGGATGAGCAAGGAGGACAGGTTGAACCGCCCTTC
>JAFGAQ010000135.1 GCA_016933595.1 Opitutales bacterium
CAACCGGCTCAACCGGTGATCCATCAATTGCCATGCCGCGAGCGCGGTTACGACGGTGAGGATCGGAAGCTCCTTCCTGATCACCTGAGAGTGCACCGCGATTGGGCTGATCAGAGCGGTTATTCCCAGAATCAAAGCGATGTTGGTGATGTTGGATCCGTAGGCATTGCCCAATGCGATTCCCGGGTTCCCCTGAATAGAGGCCAAGGCAGATACGAGCATTTCCGGTGCTGAGGTTCCGAAACCGACGATCACCATTCCGATGATCAAGGGAGCGATTCCAAAATGCCGGGCAGTGCAGGCTGCGCCATCCACAAAACGATCCGCGCTCCAAACCAACAGGGCGAGTCCTGCCACAATTCCGGAAAATGCCAGTATCATAGAATGCGATGATATTATCGCATCATTCGGACCGAAGCGGCCCTTGGAGTCCAGCGGATTCTGTGATGGAGCAATGGATAGATCAGGGAATCTGTCGCGGTTCTATTAGCTTGAAAATCGCGAACAAGTCCATTTCCGCATAGAATCGCGTCAGCCGGTGTAGGTGTCGGTATGCTGATAGGCGGGGGAGCAGCAACAGAGGAACTTCAGGTCGTCCATGGCTTCGATCTGGTGCCATGCTCCGCGCGGGATGAGGATCGCATCCCCTATGCCAACGGGTCTGCGTTCACCGTCCATTTCCATGATACCACGGCCTTCCAAAATGTAATAGAACTCTTCACTGACTTGATGATAGTGACGCTCTGTTTTTTGTCCGGGCGCGAGTGTGGCCTCAGCCAGGCTCTGATTCACCACAGGTGCATTGGACTTGTCGAGCAGACTGCGGATAGTCGATCCATCCACAGTTACGAAGGGGGATTGATGATCACGATTGCGGATTTCCATGGCAACAGGGTAAGGGATAAGTAGTGTGAACCAGCCAATATACTCAAATGTAGGGATTTGTCATCCATTTATAACTTTGTTGAGTGCGGATTCAGGGTGGGAATCGCCAAATCCTGTGGGAAA
>JAFGAQ010000136.1 GCA_016933595.1 Opitutales bacterium
CCCCATAGCCAGCCCGTTCACCAAAAGACCGCCTGAAGGCGGGACTCCAACAAAACACCACAGCCTCCACATTCGCCTCTTCATCTGGGCACAGAAAGGAGAATCCCTCTTCTCTATGCGCTCTGCGAGCTCTATGGTTGAGTTTCTTTCTTCAATCCCAGTCCGAAATCAGGGATCCGGAAATTCCGGACAGAACGCTCACGCGTTCCGCTCCGGGATGAGCTCCGTGCCTTCTGTGTCGCCATACGATTAACGGTTGAACGCTCCGAGTTCAGAAAGGAAATCGATCAGGTCCATGGCAGCCACATTTCCGGAGAGAGGAAAGGATTTACCCCCTGGCATGAGATATGTACCCCGTTCCGCGCCCAAGGTCACCATGCTCTCCCGGAATACGGGAGTCAGCTTGGGCGAAAGCGTTCGCTTGATCTCAATAGCGTGGACCTTCCCGTTAGCGTCCTCCAATACAAGGTCCACTTCGGCCCCGGCGTGAGTCCGGTAATAGCTGGCACTGACGCCGGATGGCAGAATAGCAAGGATCTGCGCAATGCAGTATCCCTCCCATGAACGCCCGCACAACGGATGACCCAACAACTGCTCGATATTCTCAATACCACTCAGACTGTGGAGTACACCTGAGTCCCGCCAATACACCTTGGGCGATTTGGTGAGGCGTTTTCCGACATTGCGGCTCCAGGCTGGCAACCGGAGAATGAGGTAGAGTCCTCCAAGCAAGTCAATGTAGTGGCGCACGGTCTTACCGTCGATTCCAAGGGAGTTACCGATCTGGCTTAGATTAATTGCACATCCCTGCTGATGCGCCAACATTGAGCAGAACCGGCGCAACTGTATGGGAGTGGCGGAAATTCCCAACTGGGGCAAGTATCGCTCAACGTAGCTAGTGACAAAGTCGTCGCTCCATTGTCTGGCAATCCTGTCGCTCGAAGAGAGGTAGGCATCCGGATAGCCGCCTCGGAACCAATGCCTCTCAAGGGAATCCACGGGTTGATCCAATTCAGAAAGAACCAACGGTGGCAATTCCAGGTAGCTGATCCTTCCAGCAAGGCTCTCCGAGCTTTGTTGCAGAAGCTCGGGTGACGCGGAGCCCAACAACAGAAACTGGCCAGAACGCTCTCCCTCGCGTCGTCGTTTGTCTACAAGACTGCGCAAAACCGGAAACAGCTCTGGAATCCTTTGAATTTCGTCCAAGATGAGCAGTTGGCCTGAAAAGCGACTGAGGTAAAGCTCAGGATCGGCAAGCTTAGCCACATCCGAAGGAAGTTCCAAATCCAGGTAATGAGTCGGTTTGTCATGATTCAAAGCCAATGCGAGCGTCGTTTTTCCGACTTGCCGCGATCCCAACAAAGCTACCACCGGACTGGTATCGAGGCGATTCATGAGCATGGATTGATACCTTCTCTTAATCATAACTACATTGAAATTACGGAATGTATTCCGATAATTCAAGGCATATCCGGTCATTTGAATGCTTCGGACAGCGACGGGAGCATCCTTGCCTCGCGATCTTTCGGCCGCAGCCGAATATCATAGAACAGGAACCACGAACCGCACGAAAAACACGAAAATTGAGAGGGTTGGTTTAG
>JAFGAQ010000137.1 GCA_016933595.1 Opitutales bacterium
AGATCCGTCCTCAAAGCTGCCCTTCAACCCCCTCCTAATCTATCGATAATCCCCTTATTCTAGCGCCATTCCCCACTGACCTAAGCATAGCATGACCGAATGGAGTTGTCCTGTATTTATGGTTCATCCCAATTTGTCATACCGGTTAGATCTCATTGTCTCCGGATTTTTGAGTTGAGATACTGATTCATAAGTTCAATTGTGGAGCGATTCTAAAGGAATGCTTTGCGGCATTAATACATTTGTGTGATATGTGGATATTTGGAAAATGATGAACATTAAGGTGAAAATTGTGTGGGTGTTCGCACTGCTTTTGGGTGCACCGCTGTTTGGCGTGTTGACCAATGAGAGTGTGGTCAAAATGATGGAGGCAGGACTGTCGGAGGATACGATTGTTCTGGCGATTGGACGGGAGGATGAGTGCGATTTCACGCTCGATGTGGACAGTTTGGTGGCGCTCAAGCAGGGAGGCGTTTCCGAGCGGGTGATCCAGTCGATGATTCAGGCGATGGAGCCGGTGGAAGCATCCAATCCCGCCGCTGATGCGGGTCCGGATGACATGGTCCTGGTACCAGGTGCGATAGGGAATCCCGATGTCAGTGAGATCGACAACCGCGACGTGATTCCGCCCTTCATTCAGCCGCAGGTTGGGGGTGAATACTATACCCGTTTTACTTTGTGCTATGAGCGTGGCCTCTACCGGAGCACCAACTACCGGCGGGGCACAATGGTACCCATTAACACAAAGGTTAAGCTCGTCAGTTTTGCGCCGGACGAAATGATTCTGGAAATGGGAGGCGCCCGCATCAAGGTGACCAACGACCGGGACTACACGCACGGTTCCATAGAGGATTTCGCGTCTTTGATGCTGTCGGATCAACCCACGCGCATTGAGGCATACGGAGAGAAGCGTGCAACGGAGATCCGCAATGGGGTATTGCGTCTGGGGATGACCCGGGACGAGGTGATCATGACTCGCGGCTACCCTCCAAAACATGAGACGCCGTCATTGGAATTGGATCGTTGGGTGTTCTGGTCAAGCCGGTTTGTGAAGCAAACGATCGTATTCTATGACGATGTGCTCTCGGAGGGCCGCGGTATCTTCTGATTTGCTGGCATTTCCAGCGTGTGGCTGGTTCCTGAACGCACCCCTCATTGGTCAGGGATCGTCGCATATGCCACTACTGTCCGGGAGGCGAATCCCCGTAATCCTGCGTTTCGATTTCGATCAGGAGTTCCGGTCGGCAAATGTCAGCTTGGACGATCCGGTGATTGTTTGTAAGGAGATTTCCGGATTCGAGAATCGTGAGAAGCTGAGGCAGGTGATTCGGGTTCCGGAGGTATAGGGTGGTATCGGTGAGGAAGGGATTGTTGCCTTTGGGCGCCTCGTCGCGAAACTTTGCAATCTCCCGACCCATGATGCGGAGGTTGTCCAGCGTTACTTCCACCTGATCGCGCAGGGAATCGGGAAAGACACTGGCGTGCCCTTTGATTGCGGCGGTTCCGGATACAAAGGCCTGCCGGCTGCCGACTCCCGGATTTGTCACGCTGGCTCTGGAGAATGAGGGGGGGCGTGGCCCGTAGGTTTGAGGGTAACAGTAGGCAGGTACCTGCTCCGGATTTTCAATGTGATGGACAGGATGACGGGTCGCGACAAATGCGACAATCAGCGCGGGGTATTGGATGCCGACCGCAGATGCCGCCGGCACGGGGAGCCCGTGTTTGGCAAACGCTTCGCTGCGTCCTTTACAGAATGCGCGGTAGGCTTCGAGGTCGCCGGCAGGGTTGTTGATGTGGGGCACGTAGTTCCAGATGCGTGCGAATGCGTAGCTCTGAGTGGAGCGGATAAGGGTTTCGTAGATTTGACGGGTGATCTCCGGCAGGGGGTAAGGGTCGGGAATGCACAAGGCTCCCGAGACAAAACCGGAATCCCGCATGATGGCACCCTGATCGAGATGAAGTGTTTCCACCGGGTCAGCGTGGCTGTGAATCGATGCAATCCGATTTCCCTGCAGGAGCGGGATGGGGAGATCGATTCGCATCCCTTCATCGGACACGATGATCTTCGGCTGTGTTGCTCCGAAACTGAATCGTGTGGAAGCCATTACCATGCAACATCAACCCGGAGACGATGCCAAAGGTGGGTCGCTCCAAGTGGGTGAAAATATTCGGCATCCGATTGTTGAAATCGCCTCACGGTCATGCTCAACCCCGTTCGTTCCTCACTCGACGGTAACCGACTTGGCGAGGTTCCGGGGCTTGTCAACATCGCATCCGCGTTCAACCGCAATGTAGTAGCTGAGAAGCTGAACCGGAATGGATGCGATGACCGGCTGGATGGCATCGTGACAACTTGGAATCTGGATGAGGTCATCCACCAGTCCGTCCGGAAACTCACAGCAATCCGATGCGATGACAATGACTTTTCCCTTGCGGGCTTTCACCTCCTGAATGTTGGAGAGTGTCTTTGAAAAAATCTCACCGTCAGTCACGAGGAAGAGCGATGGGCATTTTTCCGATACGAGCGCGATCGGTCCATGTTTCATTTCGGCCGCAGGGTAGCCTTCGGCGTGAACATAGGAGATTTCTTTCAGTTTGAGCGCACCTTCCAGAGCGATGGGGAACATGTTCTGGCGTCCCAGGAAGAGAAAATCCTCGTAGTGTGCGTAATTTTTCGCAATGGCGTGAATTTTGTCGCTGATATTGAGCACTTCACTCACCAGATCGGGAGTCATCTTGAGGGCCTCCACAAACGCCACGCCATCGGAATAGCTCATGTCCCTGAGGCGCCCAAGATAGAGGGCGATCATTGCCCCGATCAGAACCTGTGATGTAAAGGCCTTGGTCGACGCGACTCCGATTTCGGGCCCGGCGTGTTGATAGACCCCTCCATCCACTTCCCGTGCAATGGTGGACCCCACCACATTGGTGATCGCCATGACCTTGAAGCCCTTGCGCTTCGCTTCCCTCAGCGCGGCCAGCGTGTCGATGGTTTCACCGGATTGACTGATCACCACCACCAGCGTGTTTTTGTCCAGCGGGGAGTTACGGTAGCGAAATTCGGAGGCATACTCCACCTCGACCGGAATGCGGGCATACTTCTCAATGAGATACTCGGTGACGAGGCAGGCATGCCATGCGGTGCCACATGCACAAAGCAGGATCCGATCAATTTGCCTGAGTTCATGGGGATCAATGTTGAGTCCCCCAAACCGGGCAGTGCTGCTGTCGTCCGAAAACCTTCCGCGCATCGCATTGTGGAGAGCGGTCGGTTGTTCGAAGATCTCTTTTTCCATGTAGTGCCGGAAATCTCCGAGCTCGTATTCTTCCAGTCCGATTTCAATCTGGTGCACCACGGTCTGGACGGTCTCGTCGTCTGTCGTGATGACCCGATGGCTTCTGTCGGAAACCAAGGCGAGCTCCCCGTCCTTGAGGTAGATCACCCGGCTGGTTTTTAGTGCCAGAGCGGATGCATCGCTCGCAATCAGGTTTTCATTGTCTCCGAGTCCGATGATCAAAGGCGAACCTTTCCGGGCCGCGACAATTTCTCCCGGATGGTCTTTGCAGAGCACCGCTATCCCATAGGTTCCCTGAACATGCAAGAGGGCTTTGCGGACGCTTTCCACGAAGCGGTTTTTGCCGTTGTTTTCGGGTTCCTTCGCGTAGTGGTAGGCTATGAGATTGACCAAGGCTTCCGTATCAGTCTGGGATGAGAACGTGTATCCCTTCTGCAACAGGAAGTTCTTCATGTTGGCGTAGTTTTCGATCACTCCGTTGTGAACGATGGCGAAGACTCCATCGCTGCTGATATGTGGGTGAGCGTTGGCTTCGGTTACGCCTCCGTGGGTCGCCCAGCGGGTGTGACTGATGCCGACCCTTCCAGGCATGGGCGCAGATTGAACCGCTGTCGCGAGATTCGACACCCGTCCGGTTTTGCGTGCGAGACGATAGCCGTCTGGTGTCAGGACTGCCATACCGGCGGAGTCATATCCCCGGTATTCGAGGCGTTTGAGACCATCCAGCAAATAATCCGACGCATTGTGCGCCCCCACATATCCTACGATTCCACACATGATTGTTTGATACTTGTGTTTTTCGTGTTTCCTTATCCGCAGAATCCTATTAAGTAAAACGCAAAATGAGACCTCGAATTTTCTGCATTGTTCTTGGAGGTGGGAGAGGAACCCGCCTATACCCGTTGACTCAGCCCCGTTGCAAGCCTGCGGTGCCTTTGGCCGGGAAATACCGCTTGGTGGATATTCCCATTAGCAACTGCCTGAACTCAGGACTCAATGAGATCTATGTGTTGACCCAATTTAACACGGCTTCGCTCCACCGGCACATTCAGTCGACTTACAGCTTTGATCCTTTTGGCGGAGGTTTGGTGGATATCATGTCCGCTGAGCAGACCGAAAAAGGGGAGAGCTGGTATCAGGGAACCGCTGATGCCGTGCGTCAGAATCTCGTGCATTTCCATCCGAGACCGGATGACCTCGCACTCATTCTTTCGGGCGATCAGCTCTACCGCATGGATTTCCGGCTCCTGATCGATCATCATCGCAAGATGGGAGCGCATGCCACGATTGCGGCCACTCCGGTTCAGAAATCGGAGGTGTCCGGTTTTGGGCTTATGCAGTTGAACGATGATTTCATGATCCGATCGTTCATTGAGAAGCCGACGGATCCGGCTGTGATCCGGCAATACATGATGAGTCCGGCGGTGCTGCGTTCATTGAATCGCCCGGATGATGCGGAGTTCGGACTCGCTTCCATGGGGATTTACCTCTTCAACGCGGACGTGCTCGTGGAAGCGCTGGCATCCGACGACACTGATTTCGGAAAGGAACTGATCCCCGGGTTGTTGGGCAGAAAAAAACTCAGCGGCTATGTTTTCGACGGCTATTGGGAGGATATCGGAACCGTCAAAGCCTTCTTTGAGTGTAACCTTAACCTCACCGAACCCAATCCGTCGTTCGACTTTTTCCATCCTCACGACCGGATCTATACCCGTGCGCGCTTCTTGCCGGCCTCACGGATTTCCGGTTGCAAGATTGGTCGGGCGATTATTGCCGATGGATGTATCCTTCAGGATGCGATCTTTGACCGTTGCGTCATCGGGGTGAGAAGTGTGGTGGGCAGTAATACCCGTTTGAAAAATGTGGTGCTCATGGGTAATGATTACTATGAGAATGAGATGACAGCTCTGGAGGCGAGTGGCAAGGATGCGCCGCCTCTTGGTATTGGAGCGGAGTGTTTCATCGAAGAGGCCATTATCGATAAGAATTCCCGTATCGGAAATCGGGTCAGGCTGAGTCCCAAGGGCAAGCCGGATGGATTGTATCTCGGATGCATTACGATTCGGGACGGAATTCTGGTGGTTCCTAAAGATGGGATTATTCCGGACGACAGTGTTCTGTGATCGTGGCCGGAATGCCCGGTGCGTTCTCGGTGGACTGATCTGATCGAATATGGATTGGAGAAGGACGGATATGGGAATGGAAGCCTCAAAAGACGCTGGTGCCTTGGTCGCATGCGTGGACAGTTCGGGTTATCTCGAACCGGTGATCCAGCATGCGATTTGGTGGAGGTCTCAGATTGAGGCATCCCGTGTTGTCGTGGCAAACGTGTCCGACCTGAGGTGTTTTGATCAGCCGGTTGTCAATGAACTGGGTGGCGCTTTGGGGGTGCAACCCTATCAGGGATTAGTTGCCGAGCTTCAACGGATTGAGGCCATGCGGGTGGAAACCATCCGGAGTCGGGCTTCTGCTCTTCTGGAATCCTCAGGGTGCGGGATCCGGTGGTGCTTTGATAACCGTATGGGCGTTCCCGCCGATGTGGTTCAACCATTTCAGCCGATTGCAGTTGGGGTTGTGCTTGGCAAGCGGGGGGATGGATATGGCTACGCATCCGAACACCTGGGGTCCAATCTCGACCGTATACTGCGTTCCAGTCAGCTCCCATGCCTGATCAGTTCGCGGCAGTTCCGTCCCTTACGTTCGGTTTTGGTCGCTTACGATGGCAGTGAAAGCATTGAGAATGGTTTGCGTCATCTGGAGGGTTTTCGGGAACTGGATACCTTTGGGGTTCATTTGATTCATGTAAGGGAAGGCAGCGGACGGTGTTCAGACGAGGTTTCGTCGAAAATGGATGCCCGTGTGGCGTCATTGCTGGCTGCCGGGTGTCGCAGTGTCGATGCCATCGTGATGGATGGTGATGTTGAGGATCGCATTGCCGACCGTGTTTCGGAGGACGACGTGGGCTTGCTCATGTTGGGTGCGAGGGGACACTCCCGATTGCGTAACCTG